>JAFPBM010000040.1 GCA_017424125.1 Clostridia bacterium
AATTTTACGTCTTCGGGGTGCAGTTTGTAGTGCGAAATTCGTTTACCGTTTCTGTCTAGAATTCCGCGCTGTGACAAAAGGTCCGAATTTACGTTAAAGGTTGCTAAAAGTCCGTATTTGTTCAGAAGTTCAACCATTCTGATATCCTGCGTAACGCCATCGTCAAAACTGAATGTAACGGCTTTTTTCTTTTGTTGTTCTTTGAAAGTCATAATATCACCCAAGAACTTTATATCACATAGCAAAATGTTTTGTCAATGCTTTACGTGCTTAAAATTGCCGTATGTTTCATTAACAAGTTCATAAAACGAAAAGGTTTCATCATATTTATCCACAATTTTCTTAAAATCGGTGAGTTGGTGTTTGTTGACAACACAAATAAGCACGTTTTTTTCGGTGCCCGTGTAGGCGCCCGTGGCGGAAATTTTTGTGGCGCCGTGGCGAAGTACGTGCATAATATCCTTAGAAATTTCGTCTGCGTGGGTGGTTATAATTGTAAATTTATATGCGGTTTTAGAGCCCTTTAATATGTAGTTGCCCACCGCGCTTGAAACAAAACAGTACGTAATGCAAAGTGCAACGGGCTTGTAGTCCAAAAAGCCTTTATCCGAGTATACAAAAAGCGAAACGATTGCTACAATAGCGTTAAGCACAAAAGAAACAACAAAGAAATTTGTGTTGGGTTTTAGTTTGCTTATGTATTTGGAAACCATCTCCATTCCGCCCGAAGCCGAATGGTTTGCAAAACAAAGACCGCTTATAACACCCGCAAGAACGCCGCTTATAATAGCGGGAAAAACGGTGTCGTGACCGCCGGCATCATATTTGAAACTATCAAGTCCCAAATACTGTAAATATAGGTAAGAAAACGAGTTGACAAGAGTAAACACAGCCGAGCGCACCGCGTATTTGCGGCTTACAAAAAAGAAAAGCAAAACGCAAAGCGGCATACAAACAATAAGCGTTGTGTAACTTAAACTGATACCCGTTTTGTACTGCAGCATTGTAAGCACACCGTTAAGTCCCGCGGGGGCAAAATTGTTTTCTATAATAAAGAAGTGATAGTTGACCGATTGAAGAAGAGCCATTGCAATAATAATGGCATATTCTACTAAAATTTTTACGCTTTTTCCCATAATAAAAACTCCAAAATTTGTATTTACAACAAACAGTATAATGTGTTATCATAAATTTATAAAACGAATGTTTTAAATATAAAGCATTAAAATTTTTAATGGGTTGGGGTTTATGGATATTAAAAACGTAAAAACCTTTATAAAGGTGGCGGAACTTGGAAGTTTCACAAAAGCGGCGGAAGAACTTTTATACGTTCAGTCCACCGTAACAATACAAATAAAACAACTTGAAAAAGAACTCGGCTTCCCGCTTTTTGACCGCGTCGGGCGCAAAATTTTTCTGACTGCCGCGGGGGAAGAATTTTTGTCACTCGCGTATGAACTTGTCAATATGCTGTCATCGGCAGAGAGAATCGGTGGCAAGAGCCAACAAACGTTACTTCGTATAGGTGTATCGGAATCACTTCTGTTTTCGGTGATAACCGATTTTTTGCCGAACTTCAAAAAGTCACACGAAAATGTAACACTCAACATCAAAACAGGTCACAGAATAGACGATTTGTTTGAAGACCTAAAATACAACAGGCTTGATATGGTGTTTGTTTCGTCGGTGCTTAATACCGAACCGCTTTTTGCCTGTCACTACGTCCGCAAAGAAAATCTGATTTTCGTATCGGGGGCGGAACACCCGTTGGCAAACAAAAAGAACGTTCCGTTTTCCGAACTTGCAAAGTATGATTTTTTGGTAACCGAAAAAGAGGGCACCTGCCATAAACGTTTGCGTGCCATTGCGGCAGAACAAAACGAAAGCATAAACATAGCGGCAGAGATTGACAACGTTTTTGTCATAGCCGAACTTGCCAAAAAAGGCTTGGGACTTGCGTTTTTGCCCGAATATTGCGTAAGCGACGAACTTAAAAACAAAACCCTTAAAAAACTTTCGGTAAACGTTAAGGAAGAGCCGTATTACAGCCAACTTCTCTGCCATAAAAGCCGTTGGCTCTCGCCCGCGATGCGCGAATTTGTAGAGTCTGTTAAAACCTACCGCCCCGAAAGATAACTGTGTTTACAATAAACATTAAAAATTGCATATAATTGGTTAATTTTAGGGTAGATTTTAGGTTGGATATAAGTTAAAATAGAGATTGAAAGGATGTGTTACAATGAAAACAATGCTTAACGGAAATTGGCGCCTTTACATAGAGGAAAACAAAAACTGCGCCGATTACGCCGATAGTATTTTTTGTGAAAAGGATCTTCGCCGTAAAAAAACAAAGGTGATTGACGCTGTCGTTCCGGGAAATTTCGAACTTGATATGTATAGGGCGGGACTCATAGACGACCCGTTTTATTCGCAAAATCCGCACAAGTTATACGTGCTTGAAAACCGTCACCTTTGGTACGTGCGCGACTTTACGGTAGAAGACAAGAAAAATGTTAAACTAACGTTTTGCGGTATTGATACCGTTGCAGATGTATATGTAAATGGTGTGCTCATAGGCTCGCCCGAAAATATGTTTATTGAGCATAGATTCGCCGTAGCGGAAAGTCTTCTCAAAAACGGTAAAAACGAACTGCTCGTTCACATAAAACCCGCAGTAATTGAGGCGCGAAAACACAAGTTTGACGCTGACGTTATAACACATCTTCCGTATAATGCAGGGTCTTTAAATCTCCGCAAAGCGTCGCATATGTTCGGTTGGGATATTATGCCCCGTTTCGTGTCAGGCGGACTTTGGCGTGACGTATATATTGAAAACGAAAAGTGCGACCGTATAGATGATATATATATATACACCGCACAACTTGAGGACGGTAATGCATATATGCACGGTTTATATACCGTTACCGTTTCTGATGATTACAGCACCGATTATTCGCTCGAAATCTGCGGTAAATGCGGCGACAGCGAATTTTTATGGAAACAAAAATCGCTGTGGCATACTCAGGGTAAAATTATATTCACGGTAGAAAATCCTGTCCTTTGGTGGCCGCGCGATATGGGCGAACAGTCTATGTACGACGTTAAAGCCACGCTCAAAAAACGCGGTGAAACTGTCGATACAAAGGAACTTAAAGTCGGTATCCGCACTGTAAGACTTAACCGTACTGAAACTATTGACGAAAACGGCAACGGTGAGTTCTGCTTTATGGTCAACGGCGAAAAATTCTTCGCCCGCGGCACAAACTGGGTGCCTATGGACGCATTCCATTCGCGTGATAAAGAGCGTCTTCCAAACGCACTTGAGATGCTTTATGATATCAACTGCAATATGGTGCGCTGTTGGGGCGGAAACGTATATGAAGACCACGAGTTTTTCGATTTCTGTGATACACACGGCATACTTGTATGGCAGGATTTTGCAATGGGCTGTGCCGCATATCCGCAAAACGACCGCGCTTGTGAGATGCTAAAAGCGGAGGCGGAGTCGGTTGTAAAGAAACTTCGTATGCATCCGTCTATTGCACTTTGGGCGGGCGATAATGAATGTGATGCTGCCGCAAGTCAGTGGACAAAATCAAAACGCAACCCCGCACTTAACAAACTAACGCGTGAAGTGTTGCCGCGTGTGATTGCCGACTTCGACCCATCAAGAGATTTCCTCGCAAGTTCACCCTACGTTTCGTCAGAGGGGTATCTTGACAGTACCGAAAACAGTCTGCCCGAAGCACATCTTTGGGGACCGCGCGACTATTATAAGGGCGAATTTTATACAACTTCTCCCGCGTATTTTGCAAGTGAAACGGGTTATCACGGCTGTCCGTCACCCGAATCTATAAAGAAATTTATCCCCGAAGACAAACTCTGGCCCTGGCAGGATAACGACGATTGGCAGGTACACGCAACCTGTATGGAACTCGGAAACGAGGCGGAATATTCTTTCCGCAATCCGCTTATGGCGTCGCAAATCGAGGTTCTTTTCGGTTTCAAACCCGAAACACTTGAAGATTTCGCACTTGCAAGTCAGATTTCTCAAAGCGAAGCGAAGAAATTCTTTATTGAGCGTTTCCGTACGGCAAAATGGAGAAGAACGGGACTTATTTGGTGGAACCTTGTGGACGGTTGGCCGCAGTTTTCGGATGCGATTGTGGACTATTATTACTGCAAAAAGTTGGCATACAGCACCATAAAGCGCATACAAGAGCCCGTTTGTTTAATGGTGAGTGAAGAGAAAAAGGATGCGCTCACACTTGTAGCCGCAAACGAATATCTCGTACCCAAAACCGTTAAATACAAGGTAACCGATTTTACGGATGATGCTTTTTCGCTTGAGGGAGAATTTACAATCGATGCAAATAGCGCAAAAGACCTTGATATTATTAAACCCGACGATAAAAACCATTTCTATTTTATAGAGTGGACGGTCGACGGAAAAATATGTAAAAACCATTACATAAGCGGTCCCGCGCCTTACAATTTTACAGACGTTGTAAACTGGTTAAAACGTGGCGACCTTTTAGAAATACAAGGATTTTAAGGTGATTTTTGAAAAAGGCGACAGAATTTTATTCGCTGGCGACTCGGTTACCGATATGGGCAGTAATCAGCCGATAGGTGAACTTAACGGCCTTGGAAACACAACTTACGTTAATATGATGCATTGTTTTTCAACTTCAAGTTATCCCGAACTTGAACTTCGACTTTCCAACGCAGGTCATTCGGGCGCAACAACACGTTCATATCTTGCACGTTTTGATGAAGACGTTTTGGACCCCGCGCCTAAGGGATATAAACCAAATTGGGTTTCAATCTGCCTTGGTATTAACGACGTTTGGAGTCAGTTTGCAAGTCCCATATTGCCCGACAGACACGTTTTACCCGATGAATATGAGGCAAATCTTGAAGAAATGATAAGACGAATTCACGAAAACCTTGACGTAAAGTGAATCTTCATTGCAACTCCGTTTATGATTGAGTCTTGCAAGGAAGATGCTATGCGCAAACGTATGGACGAGTACGGCGCAATTTGTAAAAAGGTTGCCCAAAAACACGGTTGTATACTCGTTGATTTCCAAGCGGCGTTTGATGAATTCTTAAAGTATTATCATTCGGCAATTATAGCGCTTGACAGAATACATCCGAATTTCCTCGGCGCACATATTCTTGCCAAAGCATTCCTCAAAAAATGTGATTTTGATTTCACAAGATAAAATTAACCCCCGTCGTTGTCGGGGGTTAATTTTAATCACCAAATTTAATATTTATGCCATCGCTGCTGTTATTGTTAATATTAAGATAAGGAGTAAGCGCGTGGGCAGTGTTTACAAGCGGCATAGACTGTATGTAAACCTTTCCGGGTCCTGTGATGCGGGTGTGGAAAATACCTTCGCCGCCCAAGAACATATTTTTAGCGCCTTTTACCGTTTCAATCTCCATTGTGCAACTGTCACTCATTGCGGCAAGATAGCCCGTGTCTACTATAATGCTCTCGTTTGTACTAAGTTCGTATTCTTTACAGTAACCGTCAATCTCCAAAAATACGGTGCCTTCACCGCTTATTTTCTGCATAATAAAACCTTCGCCGCCGAAAAATCCGCGACCGAGTTTTTTCTGCAGATAAATAGAAATGTCAAGCCCCTTTTCCATTGCAAGAAAAGCACGTTTTTGTACGATTATACCTTCGCCGTAGGTGAGGTTTATCGGAACAATAGAACCAGGGAAGGTGGATGCAAATGCAATCATGCCCGCACCGCCCAAAGCGGTATATTCGTTAATAAAAAGTGATTCTCCGGAAATCAAACGGCCCAAAACCTTCTTAAATCCGCCACCGGACGTTGTGTTCATACACATATTAGGACTCATCCAACTCATAGCGCCGCTTTGCGTACAAAGCGTTTCATTTGCTTCGGGATAACATATTACGACAGGTAAATTGCCGCCTTCAATCTCATATTTTATCATAGCCGTCACTCCTTTTCGTTTGTTTAATTATACCATAAATCTATAAAAACTGCAACAAAAAAGAGCCCGAAGGCTCTTTTCAAAAAATTATTTCGAAACTTACATAACCGTCTGCCTTAACACAAACGTCAACGTAGTTGCTGTCTGCAACGCGGCAAGGGGTAAAAGCGGTTTGTTCACCATTTATATAAAGCGTTTTGGCCGTTTTGCCCTCGGGCAGCAGAATATGCGCGTGTACCGTCTTAGCGGGAGAGTATAGGTCGTAACGCATACCTTCTTTTTTGATAATAAAGCGTAAATCAACCAAAGTGTTTGAACACTCATAACCTGTAAGATAACGCAGTTCGTCATATTCTGTGACGGTAAAACGTGGAGAAAGGCGGATTTCGTCATAGTTTACGCCGATATCTTCAATACCTGCAAGACCTTCGTCAACCGCGCTTATCAGTGCGGCAGCGCCCCAAGCGCTCGGTCCTCTTTCAGCCTGCGGTGCAGAATCGGGGTAGTAAAGGAAATATGACGTGCCGTCACGTTCTATAAGTTTCATAAAGCGTTTGATGATATCGTATCCGTAACTTTCATAACCGTTATTAAAGGCTGCTTTTGCAAGTTCGCCCGCTGTAAAGGGCGATACGGCGCCGTTTACGTATTCACCTGCGGTGTAGCCTATAAAGTTTTCATACGGTGGGTCAATCGTAAACCATTCGGCAAAAAGTTTGCTGTTTTTGCCGCGGTTTATGTATTCTTCAATAATACTGCGCGACTGCCAAAGGTCTGTGACACCGCGGTTCATATCGTATGTGTTGGAAAGGGAAAGACGCTCGTTTTCAAGGTTATCCGCGCCCTTGTGACCTAAATGAAGTTGGTGAATAAAAAATTTGCCGTTCCACAGGTGCTTGAATATGTTGTTCTTTAAAACGGTGGCGCGTTTTTCCCACTCTTTTGCTTTATCTTCATTGCCAAGTCTACGGTTAAACCATGCAAGTTGTATCATAGCCGCATATATGCCCGAGTTATCACCGTGCATAATCGACATAGGTGTATCGGGGTTTATACGGCGGTCTTCTGCGCTTTTTGTGTTATTGGTGGCGTCATAGGTGAAATCCCACGTATCAATAGTAAAGGGGCGCTTGACAAGGCCGTGTTCCTCGTCAAAACGCTTTTCATCGCCCATCATATAGTCAATACCTTTTTCAAGAGCGGGTAAAACATTTGAGAGCCATTCGTCATCGCCTGTTGTGCGGTACAAATACATAGCACCCTCAACAACAAGATATTCAATATCTGCTTCAAGTTCAAGTCTGACAAGCGTAAGGTTATCGTCGGGATATAAAACGTAACAGTCTTCGTTCACCATCTTCCAATGTTCGTCGTCATACTGTTTTATCAGTTCATAAAACTGTCCGTCTTCGCGCTGTGTTGCAATAATAAAGTCCAAAAAGTCACCAAAGCGCTGTTCCCAGTGGCGCATAGCCTTTGTAATATGTACGTGGTCACGAATCCAGTTTTTTTCGCAAAGCAAAATTTTTCCGTCTATAAAAACAAGCGAACGTTCAGATAAAATGCTGTTTCTGAGTGCTTTTAGAAAAAGCCCCAATTTTGCATCGCGGGTTGTGAGGATAGAGGGGAAACCAAGTTCGTGATTGTTATAAGTGCCGTTGTGTCTGCCCTCTATGTTCATAGAGGGTAATTTGTGCTCAAAGTTTATCATAATAACACTCCTTTTATATACCTAATAAAACTATTGCCAAAAGTCCAAGCAAAACTCCTAAAATTTGCTTTTTTGAAAGTTTTTCTTTAAAAATGAAAATGCCCAGAACGGTTGCAAGCAACACAACTGCGCCGTTAAACGTGGGGAAGAAAACAACAGACGGTAACACGCCGGAGAGATATAAATTCAGTCGGCAGTAGCCAAGACTCATTGCGCCTAAAAGAAGAGCGAAAAGCACTGTGCGTTTCGGCATTTTAATGGGTGCCTTAGAGCACAAAGAAAGTACAACCATAAGAGTAACCATAGTGAAAGCGGAGATAAGCATCATATTATTGCCGTTTCCACCCGTTTTTGAGAAAAGTTTGAAAACAATGCCCGTCGCGGCGGCAAAAAGGAAAAACCCAACACAGAAAAACTTCCATTTTGGTAAGGGTTTCATATCTGCCTTGGCATCCAAACATAGTAGAATGGAAAAAAAGAAAAGACAAAGTCAATATTAAAATTTCCGTTCCAAACGGAATGGATGTATATTATAAAAATCAAAAACTCCCTGTGGGAGAAAATATATTTAATATAAAGGGGTAATTAAAATGGCAGAAATTTTAGAAATTATAATGGTAGTAAGTTTTGGTGCCTCTTGGCCGCTTAACGTAATGAAATCGTACAGGGCACGTACAACAAAGGGTAAAAGTCTTCCTTTCCTTTGCCTTATCTTTTTCGGCTACATAGCAGGTATTATATCCAAACTTGTAAATGAAGCGTATATGGCAAACTTTGCAAGTAAATGGTATGTTCTTTTCTTCTACGTGCTCAATCTTGTAATGGTTGGTATCGACCTTGTGCTCTATGCAAGAAACTATAGAATCGACAAGAGGAACGGATAAAATGCTTGAGATAGAAAAAATAAGAGAAAACTCTTAAACGGTGATAGCGTAACCTTTATTTTCGTAGGCGACAGCATTACACAAGGCACAAGCCATTGCACCGATGACGAAACCTACGTTGCGATATTTGCAAAATGCTTGGCGGACGAGTTCAAAAACGCTAGCGTTTACCGCTACGACGGGAAAGCCACCGGCGCCGCAAAACCGCTTAATGGATACAAGGAAGTTTTGATGCAAAAGGGCAACTGTGGCAGAATAAACGTGCTTCGTTCAGGCGTTGGCGGAAGCACTGTTAATTGGGCTATGGGACGTTTTTCGGATTATACGGGCGTTTTGCCCTGCGGCACCCGTTCGGACTATATATTTACAATGTTCGGCATAAACGATTCAATAACGTCGGTTGCCGAAAAATACGTAACGCCCGACGTATTCAAAACGCAGTATGGCACTATGTTTGATAAATTGGCAGAGAGTGAGCCACAAACCAAAATTATCGTAATGCCCGCAACCACAAACGATTTTGATATTACGGCGCATGTAAAGGTAACGTTTGAATTAGCAAGAGAAAAAACCTTTTACTTATTGATACTTTCAAGTTGTGGAGTGAGCATTATATAGAGGGTGCGGAAAACTTTGGCCATGGCGATTGGTTAAAGGGCGGAACAGACGCATGTCACCCAATGCCAAAAGCATCTAAAATAATGGCAGAATATATCTATAACGAATTTAAGGTGTTATAAATGGACATTAGAAAATTAGATAAAAACTTTGATTTCAAAACAGAAATACAGCGCGAAAACATAAAGTTTTACGATGCTGAAGAAAACCCGATTGCGATTTACGGAATAATGAAAGAGGGCGATGCTTTCTGCCGTATGCCGCAAAGCATTGCAGATACCGTAAGTGAGGGTGTTGCGTCACTTAACAACTGTACAACGGGCGGACGTGTGCGTTTTATAACAAACAGTCCATACGTTGCAATATCTGTCTTCGAAAGCGACGCATGGAACACGTCGGGTTGGGCAAATATGACCTATGCTTGTACAATGGGTTATGATATGTACGCAGACGAGGGTGACGGACAGAAATGGATAGGCACTTTTATGCCGCCCGCGGTTGTTGAAGGGAAATATGAAAGTGTGCTTGATTTTCCTAAAAAGGATAAACGCGAAAGACTTGTTACAATCAATTTACCACTTTTTTCGCGCATAACAAAGATTTATATCGGCATAGACGGTGACTGTTTTATAAAAGAACCGAGCGCGTATAAAAATGAAACGCCCGTAGCCTTTTACGGAAGTTCGATAACACACGGCGTTGCGGCGTCCCGTCCCGGCAACATATATCCGCTGATAATTTCCCGCACGCTTGATACAAATATTCTTAATTTGGGATTTTCGGGCAACGCAAAGGGCGAACCCGAAATAGCAGAGTACATAGCGGGACTTAATATGTCGGCGTTTGTGTATGACTATGACTATAACGCACCGAACGTAGAGCATTTAGAGGCAACCCACGAAGCGATGTTCAAAATTATTCGAAAAGCACAACCTAGTTTGCCAATTATTATGCTCTCGCGCCCCAAAGCGCATTTAACACTGCTTGAAGAGAAAGGAATGGAAGTAATCCATAGAACTTATGAGAACGCCAAAGCGGCAGGGGACGAAAACGTATATTTCATAGCGGGAACCGATTTGCTTACAAAAGACGTTTGGGAAACCGCCCTTGTTGATTCGGCGCACCCCAATGATAGCGGATTTTTAAGTATGGCAAAAACGCTAACCTCGCTTTTAGAAAAAATATTATGATAAAAATATAGAAAATTCAAATAAATACATAACTTTTTTCCATTTACTTTGATAAAATTGTGTGTTATATTAAAGGCGCAATCCAATCAAAACGGGGGAAGATAATATGAGCAAAGAAATTCGCATAGGGATTTTTGGCGTTAGCAGAGGAAGTTGTTTTTTTGATAGCATTCTTGCAAACAACGGCGATATTGTTGCAATTTGTGACAAACACGAAAGACGCGCAAAAGAGGCTGTGAAAAGACTCGGCAAAGTTGCAGTATATGATAATTTTGACGAGTTTATAAAGCATCCAATGGATGCCGTATTACTCGCAAACTATTTTCACGAGCATGCAGAATACGCTATTCGTTGTCTTGAAAGAGGTATTCACGTATTAAGCGAGTGTACTGCTGCCGCGACTTTAGCAGATGCTGTAAAACTTGTTCGTGCCGCCGAAAAATCAAACGCTATTTATATGCTTGCGGAAAACTATCCGTATATGACCTTTAACCGCGAAATGAAGAGAATTTGTGATGAAGGCACTCTCGGCAAACTCATTTACGCAGAGGGCGAGTATAATCACGCGGGTGACCCCTACGGTGATGCAGGAGATAAAGCAAACCTCTATGACGGCGAAAAACATTGGCGACTCTTCCTGCCCCGTACATATTATGTAACACATTCACTAGCACCCATTATGTTCGCAACGGGCGCAAACCCCGTTCGTGTTACGGCTATGCCTGTTTTTGCTCCCGTTCCTCGTGACGCTAATGTAGCATCTAACAGCGGCGACAAAGCGGCAATTATAACTACACTTAATGACGATGATTCGGTATTTAAGTTTGTTGCAAACTCGTCTTTTGGCGCGTGTGATAACTCTTACCGTATATGTGGTGAGTATGGACAGGTTGAAAACGTTCGCGGTACGGGCGGAAAAATAATGCTCCGCTATAACAAGTGGAACAAACCCGCGGACAAAGAATGTATAAATTACTATATGCCCGGAATCAACGATAAGGATGAAGAACTTATTAAAACGGCAGGCCACGGCGGTGGTGACTTCTTTGTAATTCGTCATTTCTTAGAGTGTGTCCGCGAAAATAAACCCCATCCGTTTGACGTGTATTTTGCCACAAGACTGTCGGCTGTTGCCATTATGGCGTACAGAAGTATGATGGAACGCGGCGTACCCTATGATATTCCCGATTTCCGTAAGGAAGAGGATAGAATCAAGTACGAGAACGATACCGATTCGCCGTTCTGGTATTCGGACGGCACCGCACCCACCGTTCCTTGCTGCAGCCACCCCGATTATGCACCGAGCGAAGTACAAAAAGAAAACTTTATGCGTCTTTTGGCGGAATCTGAAGCAAGCAAAGCAAGAGAACTTGAGAAATAAACTAAAAGCCACGTCAAAGACGTGGCTTTTGTTGACATATAAATAGGTGTATGTTAAAATAAAAAACAATAAAAAACGAAAGAGGTATTATAATGAGTTTTCTTAAAGGAAAAACCGCAATAATAACAGGTGCAGGTTATGCCGCGCTTGAAGACGGAAGATGTGGCTCTATCGGCTACGGCATCGCGACCGCATACGCTAAAGAGGGCGCAAACCTTGTAATAACAGGCAGAAACGTTGCCAAACTTGAAAAGGCAAAAGAAGAACTTGAAAAACTTTACGGAATAAAGGTTTTGGCACTCGCTGCCGATATAAACGCAGATGCCGATAATGAAGCAACCGCAAAAATGGTTGCCGAAAAAGCGGTAGCAGAATTTGGCAGAATTGACGTGCTTATCAACAACGCACAGGCATCTGCCTCGGGCGTTCCGATTCAGGACCACACAACAGAACAGTTTGACCTTGCTATGTATTCGGGTCTTTACGCCGCATTCTATTATATGAAAGCATGTTACCCCTATCTTAAAGAAGTGCAAGGTAGCATCATAAACTTTGCATCGGGTGCAGGACTTTTCGGCAACTACGGTCAATGTTCGTATGCCGCCGCAAAAGAGGGTATACGTGGTCTTTCCCGTGTTGCCGCAACCGAATGGGCAAAGGACGGCATAAACACAAACGTTATCTGTCCGCTTGCTTGGACTGCGCAACTTGAACAATTCGAAAAAGCATACCCCGAAGCATTCAAGGCAAACGTTAAAATGCCCCCCGCGGGACATTACGGCGATGCAGAACTTGAAATCGGCCGCGTTTGCGTACAGTTGGCATCTCCCGACTTCAAATATATGAATGGCGAAACCTTAACGCTTGAGGGCGGAATGGGACTTCGTCCGTAAACGCTATGGAAATGGTATTATTAACAGCGCTCGGCGTCGGCGGTGCAACGGTTTTCGGTGCGCTTATAGGTTTTGCGTTTAAAAAAATATCACATAAATTTTCGGATATTGTGCTATCATTCGCCGCAGGCGTAATGCTTGCCGCCGCGGTGCTCGGCCTTATTTTACCCGCCGTCGAAACGGGTGGAAAATGGGGACTCGCGTGGGCAGTACTTGGCATATTTGCGGGCGCACTTTGCCTTAATCTCGTTGATAAAATCGTACCCCACCTGCACAAAATGGTGGGAGATGAAGTGGAAGGTCACAGCAAAACCGAAATATCGCGTGTTATGCTTTTCCTCTTGGCAATCGCAATCCACAATCTTCCCGAGGGCATTGCCGCAGGTGTCGGCTTTGGCTCGGGCGATAGCGGTCAGGCACTTTTAATCGCAGGAGGTATTGCACTTCAAAACATACCCGAAGGTATGGTTATAATAGGACCGATGCTCGCCGTTGGCGTCAGTCCTAAAAAGACCTTTTTACTCGCGGCGCTTACGGGAATCGTTGAGGTTTTGGGAACGCTTTTCGGCTATTTTGCCGTCAGTATTTCAAATGCAATTTTGCCCTTTGCGCTTAGTTTTGCAGGCGGCACAATGCTTTACGTAATAAGCGACGAAATGATACCCGAAACCCACGCCCACGGAAGTCAGCGCGGCGCAACCTACGCGTTGCTTGTCGGCTTTTGTATAATGCTCATAAGCGATGTTTTGTTACATCAATAAAAAAACACCCTTACGGGTGTTTTTTTATTTTGCTATATCAATTAAAATATCGCCTGTGTTTGTGATGATTTGGCAGTTTCCGCCATTGCCTTCTTTAGGCACACGGACGTCTCCGGTGTTGGTAACCACGTCAAAATGTCTGTCTTCAAGCACCGTGCCCGTTACGTCGCCTGTGTCGGTTTTTATATAAATTGTTGCAGAATCACTGCGCTCAAGCCGCACGTCACCGGTACTGCGCTTTATTAAGAGTAGTTTTTCTGCTACGGTGTTTTCAAGTGTTATATCACCCGTATTGCCGAGAGACTGAATATATCTGCCTTCTACGTTTTCAAGATGCGTTTCTCCAGTGCTAACTTTAAGGTCGAGCGTTTCACACTTAATGTTTTCAATATCAATATCGCCCGTACTTGTTACGATTTTAAGGTCGCGCGTGTGGGCAGAATATTCAACGTCACCCGTAGTGAGCGCGATATCGGTCTTAACAAAAGCAAAGCACTCGGGTATTTCTACGTCACTTGTGTTTGACTGTATGTTAAGTGTAATGTATTTGCCTTTCGGCATATAAATTTTAATTTTCGGCGAATCAAAACTAATTCCGATATTGTCATACCACTTTTTATTGTTTTGGAGTGTGATGTTAAGCATACCTCCGTCTTTCACGGAAACTATGTGTTTTTCACGCGTCCTCTCATAACAAACTACATTGCAGCCACCGTCTTTGCTTTCAAAAAACTCAATATCCGAGGTGTCGGTTTTTATGCTAATTTCGCTAAACGGCAAGGTTATTTTGTGGGTAACAGTTTCGTATTTTTCGGTGGAAAGTTTGCTAAAATCCCAATCGTTTATCGTCATTATAACGGTGAAAATCAATGCACCAAATATGAAAAGGGAAACACCTATAATAAGCCAAATTTTCGCAGATTTAGTCATTACTTTAACCCCCTTTTAATCAATACAATCGTCTTTTTAGTAAGATAAAAAGCACCTTTTGTTGCCGATTTGCATATAAAGAAAAAGAAAATTGAAAGTCCCGCACAAACAAAACTTGCCCCAATCATAGCGGCTGCGGTCAAAACGTTGCCTTTTATAGCAAGTATCAAAGCAGCGATTAAAATTCCAACTGCACACGCGGCAAGAGAAACAAAAACCGCCCATAACGACAAAACAATCGACCAAAACGCCGCAAAAAGTGAAAATATTACTGAAAGCGCGGCAATAAGCAAGGATAGCCATAAAGGACTACCAAGAACTAAAAGTGTAATTTCCCACGCGCCAAAGCGCCTTTTGGGTTTGATTTTTTGCTTTATAAGTTTAGAAAGAGGAACGTCAGCAATAATTTGGGTTATAATTTCGTTGACGTCACCCGTTTCTTTTACCGCGTTTTCTTCCGAAAGTCCGTCTTCAATTCGGTCATCAATCATTTCCGAATAAAAGTTGAGCCGTTCGACTATATCCTTTTGCGGCAAACAGGATAAACCGTTTTTGAGCGCCGCAAGAAAATCAACTTTAGTCATATTTTTCCGCCCCCTTAGTAACAAATTTATATATGGATAAAATCTCTTCCCAATCGGTCTTAAAATCGTCAATTCGTTTTAAGCCATCGGCAGTAATGTGATAATATTTTCTAAGCCTTCCATCGTGCTCTACCGTCCGAACGGTCAGCATATTTGCACTTTCCAAGCGTTTAAGTATCGTGTAAAGCGTGGATTCGGATAACTCTAAATACGGTTTCATATCCTTAATAATCTTATATCCATAAGAATCCTCGTCTTTAATCGCCGCCAATACGCA
>JAFPBM010000041.1 GCA_017424125.1 Clostridia bacterium
GAATAGTCTCTTCAGTAACGTCAAACTCTTTTGCAAGGTCGGTTACTATTACCTTTCCGTCCATATTGAGCCTTGAAATAATCGCGTTGCGTCTTTCAATAGCAAGCATATTTTGTTACTTCCTTTTTATAAAATACTCTGCCACATTTTCGGGTCAGGGTTGGGAATAACAGAGGAATCAAGGAACATGCCGTTCTCTCCCGCTTCGTTTGCGGCGCGTTCAATCGCGGCGGTAACAGCCGCAACTTCACCCGTCAAAAGAAGATAGGATTTTCCGCACATACCACGTGCCAGACGTAATTCAATCAAATCAACGTATGCGGTCTTTGCGGCAACGTCGGCGGCTACAATTGCGGCAGATGAAGAGTATGTTTCCATAACGCCAAGTGCGTGGGGATTATCAATAACTGCGGTGCCGTAAATCGCATCAAAAATTGTGGGATGCGGATTGCCGAGCACAAAACTATCAATAAGTGTATCGGGATAATGTGCCTTTGCGGCGTCAACCGCGGCACGAACGGAGCTTAAAAGTCCGCTGATAAGCACAAGATATTTACCCGGACAAACTGTTTTTGCTTCAATAATCTCAACCTCTGCGGTTTTGAGCATTAAATCGGCGGCAGTCATGCCGGAAGAAACGGTTTTATATTCAACCATCGCCAAAGCCTTATTCATCGGTCTTCACTCCAATCTTAATAAATTTATCGTTAACTGCGGTTACTTTGCCGTTTACGGACGAATGGATGTTAACGCTGAGTCCGTCTGCGGCGGTGGCGATTACGTCGCCACATTTAACCTCTGCACCAACGGCTACGTTCGCTTTTGCGGGTGCGCCGATATGTTGCGAGAGCATAATTGTAACTGTTGCGGGATTCAATACGTCCGAAAGCATCGGTGCGGTTTTGTTGTATTTATCAACACCGATTCTTGCCGCCAGACGTTTTACGGGTACCATGCGGTAACTGCGTGCGGGGGAGGTTGGTTTTTCCTCGGCAGGCAGCGGTTTTAAACCTTGTTTACGCATATCTGCTTTAACGGCGGCGAGGAGTGTTCTGGGGGATAATCCCTGTCCGCAAGAGTACATCTCGCACAGGCCGCAACTGCAACAGTACGCCGCATCAAGATAAGGCGCTTCCTGCATCGTGTTTGATGCGTTGCGCATAAAGAAGGCAGGGTCAATCGGGTGACCTAAAAGGTTGCGCGGACATAAATCGGTACAATAACTGCACTGACAGCACGCCGCCATAGCCCTTTTAATATCTATCGAAGTATTTACCTGTTTCTTTTTAACTATGTAATGGTCACGGGGCAAAAGCAAAATAGCATTTGTAGTTTTTGTTACAACGTCAAATCTGCTTCCAAAGTTGCCCATCATAGGGCCGCCCAAAATAATCTCGTAATCATCAAGGGTGCTTCCGCCAGCATAATCAATCAGTTCGCCGATTGTGATACCAAGCGGAACGCGCAACGTCATAGGTTTATTGATTTCACCTGCGACGGTAACAAACTTGTGTGTAACGGGGCTTCCCTGTAACGCGTTATACACGTTATAAATTGTTTCAACGTTAAATACGGTCACACCGATTGAAATCGGAAGTGAACCGGCTTTAACGGTTTTACCGGTTGCCTCTTTAATAAGAACAACCTCGTCGCCCGCGGGATAAATTTCCGGCAGACGGCAAACGCTAATATTTTCAAAGGAGTCAAGCTGTGCCTCAACGGCGGCAAGGGCGTTTTTATAAGAACCCTTAAGACCGATAATAACACGTTCTGCCTCCACAGTTTTCGCAATTAAATCAAGCGTACTTACAATCTCGTAAGCGTTGCGTTCGAGTAGCTGACGGTGAAGTTTAAGTAACGGTTCACACTCAGCACAGTTAAGAATTATGGTGTCACAGCGCTTGTCAAGCTTAGCGTACGAGGGGAATCCCGCGCCGCCGCAACCTACAACACCGCAATCTTTAACTATTTTTACTAACTCGTCAAAATTCATAGTTATCTAACAACTCCGGACATACCTGTATCGTCATCAACAATACCAACAATAGCGGCATCAACAGGGCTCTGTGCCATAGCGCAACCTACTCTTGCTGCGCTGCCTGTTGCAACCAAAACAATTTCTCCAATGCCTGCACCGACATTGTCTATAGCAACAATTCTCTTCGAATCGCTCATACATTCAAGCGGTTCTACTACCATAAATTTGCTGCCCACAAGATTTTCGTTCTTGCGTGTGGAAACTACGCTTCCGATAACTTTTCCTATAATCATTTTTCACCCATCCTATATAGTGTGGTAATAAAAGGGGCTCTCATGAGCGGCGGATTTACCGCCGCTCATAAAAAAGAAACTTATTTAAGCGAGGGGAGAATCTTCTCAACGTCGCCGTGAGGACGCGGAATAACGTGTGTTGCGATGATTTCGCCAAGACGTGAAGCAGAGTTAGAACCAGCCTCAACAGCAGCCTTTACAGCGCCAACGTCACCACGAACCATAACAGATACGAGTCCGGAACCGATTTTTTCGGTGCCAATCAGCTCAACGTTAGCGGCCTTAACCATAGCGTCTGCTGCCTCGATTGCTGCTACAAGTCCTCTTGTTTCAATCATACCAAGTGCTTCGAGTGCCATTGCATTTTCCTCCTATTTATAATAGTTTATTTAATAGACGGTAAAATTTTCTCAACGTCGCCGTGAGGACGCGGAATAACGTGTGTTGCGATGATTTCGCCAAGACGTGATGCAGAGTTAGAACCAGCCTCAACAGCCGACTTAACAGCGCCAACGTCACCGCGAACCATAACAGATACGAGTCCCGAACCAATCTTCTCGGTGCCGATGAGTTCAACGTTTGCAGCCTTAACCATAGCATCTGCTGCTTCGATAGCGGCTACAAGACCTCTTGTTTCAATCATTCCAAGTGCTTCAAGTGACATTTTCTTTACCTCCCTTACAGGTTTAGATGTTTTTACTTCTTCAGCGGCGGGGGCAGCGGATGCCTTTGCTGCTGTTGTTGTTTTTTTAGTTTCAGCCATTTAAATTACCCTCTTTTCTTTTTGAGTCGAGCTGCGCTGATACTTACAATGCGTTCGGTTTCTTCGTGCGGGTTAGCGATAACCGCATAAGAGCAGGGTTTTATGATTGCCCCCGCAACCGCATTTTCTACGGCGGCGGTAACGGCAGAAACGGTGCCTTTAACGATTATGGTAACAAGCCTTCCGCCCAACTTTCTTTCCCACGTAACAAATTCGACGTTAGCCGATTTGCACATAATGTCAAGACAGTCAACGGCGGCGGTAACACCCGAAACCTCAACCATACCTAACGAATTCATATTTACTTCTCCTTAAGAGTGAGAGATTAGAACTTCGGAAGAATCTTCTCAACGTCGTTATGAGGACGCGGAATAACGTGTGTAGCAACGAGTTCACCAAGGCGTGAAGCGCAGTTTGAACCTGCTTCAACAGCAGCCTTTACAGCGCCAACGTCGCCGCGAACCATAACAGATACGAGTCCAGAACCGATTTTTTCGGTGCCGATGAGCTCAACCTCTGCTGCCTTTGTCATTGCATCTGCAGCCTCGATAGCGGCTACAAGACCTCTGGTTTCAATCATTCCAAGTGCTTCTTTCATTTTTGTTTCCTCCTGTTAGTTTTTATCAAAAGCATTAATTGTTAACATATATTCGGTATCGGGTTCGACGCTTGTAAGAATGTGTGTCGTTACAACGCCTGAAACTCCGTTTGCCGCGATTTTTGCAGCCTCTACTGCGGCGGTTACGTTATCAACCGTGCCGCGGAATTTAACTGCAACTATGAGCGGAACAGTAAGTTCGTCCGGATTGCCGGGCTTGTTTTTGTCAAAGGTTTCAACCGTAACGTCTGCCGCCTTGCAACCTGCGTCACAGGCAACCAAAGCCGCTACAAGTCCGTAAACCTCTATTATGCCGCATGCCATGCTCATAATTTATTCTCCTACTTGTTGTAAATTGCAACCTTAAGACCCTGCATCGAGATGTTGGTCTTGAAGGCCTCGTCAATCTGCTCAAGCGGGAAGCGGTGTGTAATAAGGTCGCTCATCGGGATTCCGATTGCCTTAGCACGCTTTAAAAAATCAAAGGTTGTGGCGTAGTCACGAAGTTCATACGTCCAGGAACCAACCGTAACGATTTCCTTCTGGCAGATATCAAAGTGGGGGTTGATTGTAGCATCTCCGCCGTTTACGAAGAAGCCGAGTTCACAAAGTCCGCCGCCTGCGCGGATGAATTTGTAAATGTTGCTGTGTGCAACGGGTGAACCTGTGCACTGGAACGCAAACTCTGCGCCCAGACCGCCGCAAGCATCCTTAACCGCATTTGCAAGAGCATCAATATCCTTATAGTTTTTGAAGTTGACCGTCTTATCAGCGCCCATCTTTTTAGCAAACTCAAGACGTTTCTCTTCACCGTCAACAGCAACAATATTCTCAACGCCCATTGTGCGAAGAACTGCGATACAGATAAGACCAATCGGTCCGCAACCCTGTACAACAACATGGCTGTTAAAACGAAGAATTCCTGTTGTTTTTGCACGCTCAACAGCGTGAATTAAAACTGCAGAAGGCTCAATAAGTACTCTTGAATCAAGGTCGAGGTCACTTACGTTGAAAACAGTAGAGCCTTTGCGGATAACTATGTAATCTGCAAACCAACCGTTAAGATGAACGTTATCATCCGGCATAAGACCGTATACGTCTGCGCTGCCTACGTTCTTTTTGTTAAGGTCGTACATTGTAATTTCGGGGCTGTCCTTAAATATAAGACAGGTAACAACCTTGTCGCCCACTTTAAGCGGTTTACCCGCGCTATCAACCTTAACGTTCTTACCGATTTTAACGATTTCTCCCGTGCCCTCGTGTCCGAGAACAGTAGGAATAAGGCCGAACGGGTCGCGCTTATATTCATGTGCGTCAGTACCACAAACGCCGCAGCCCTCAACCTTTACGAGCATATCATCATCGCCAAGTTCGGGAATTGGGAATTCCTTGAGTTCAACCTTTTCAATTCCCGTAAGAACAGCAGCCTTACATTTTGTAGGTACCGGACCTGCAGATGCGGCGGGTGCTGCGCTTGTGTTCATACCCTCTAAAACCTGTCTGACAATCTGCTCGATATTTGCTGAATTAATATCCATAAATATCTCTGCCTTTCCACACAGGACTAAAAGCCCATTGTGTTAAATATTTCTTTACCGTATTTTGCAAGGGCGGTGTCCTGCTCTTCGCTTCCACCGCTAACACCAAGGCCGCCTATTATTTTTCCTGCCTTGTTGTAAAGCGGTTCTCCGCCACCGAAAATAACGATTTTTCCGTCGTTGGTAAATTGTATGCCGTAAAGCGAGCCGTTTGGCTGTGAAAGTTTTTTAAGTTCGGACGTTGACATCTTAAGTGCAACTACGGTGTACGCTTTGTTAAAAGCAACGTCGTAACTTGCAATATAAGAATCGTCCATACACTCAACAAGTACAGGCCTTGCCGCCTTGTTGGAGATTGCAACAACCGCGTTAACGCCCATCTCCTTTGCTTTTTCCTTTACTTTAGCAGAAAGTTTAAGCGCCGTATCAAGCGTCATATCGGCGTCGGTAATCTCTTTTGCAACCGAACTCACAATGGCATTAAGTGTTTTTTCGTCCACTTTAATTACCTCAAAACTTATTTACCAAGTTGTTCCATAACGCGCTTGGTAATTTCAGCAACGATGTCGCTGTCGCCGCCGTGGTTGCCGCAGTTGCCGCCACATTTGCTGCCGCAGCCGTGGCAACTTGCCTGACCGTTCTTTGCGTTAGCGCAAAGGTCGGCTGGGTGTTTACCCTTCATACCAAACTGACGACGGATTTCATAAAGGCGCTGAACCTGTGCTTCAGACAACTCCTTCGGTCCGCCGAGCTGCTTGGATATGTAAAGAAGTTTTGCATAGAACTCAACCGACTCCATCTTGTGATAAGCGTTGAGAAGTGAATCAGAATATGCGAGAGCGCCGTGGTTTTCAAGCAAAACAGCGTCGAAGTGCTGGAGATACTTAGAAACAGCGTCCGGAATTTCCTCTGTTGAGGGTGTGCCGTACTCTGCAATCGGAACGCATCCGAGAGAGATAACAGCCTCAGGCATGATGGGCTGTGTAAGCGGAATGCCTGCAATAGCAAAACCTGTTGCATAAAGCGGGTGAGCGTGTACTACCGAGTTAACGTCGGGACGCTCTTTATAGACGCGCATATGCATCTTGATTTCAGACGAGGGCTTGAAGTTGCCGTTTGCCTGAATAACCTTACCGTCGCGGTCAACCTTGCAGATGTATTCAGGTGTCATAAAGCCCTTGGATACGCCTGTGGGTGTGCAGAGGAATTCGTTGTCGTTCAACTTAACGGAGATGTTACCGTCGTTAGAAGCAACCATTCCCTGATTGTAGATTCTTTTTCCAATTTCGCAAATTTGTTTTTTGATTTCGTACTCACTTGCCATTTTGAAAATCTCCTTTTTTATATTTTTACATATATTTACATTATAAATATAACATAAACAAAACTAAAAGTCAACAAAAAACAAGCAAAAAATCTTTGATTTTGTTGTTTTTTATCGTTTTTCGGTTGGTTTTTTGAGAAAATCAAGTAATTCTTGTATTCCGTCTCCCGAAACACTGTCAACAACAAAGATTTTCTTGCAACCCGAAATTTTCAGCCAACGTATCGCTCGGTCGGGCGATACCCCGTCACGCAACGTGACGATTCCGATAACTTCCCTGTTTACCATACAGGTAATATTAGGCGGAAAGAGTGAATAGGGCTCGTCTGCCGCCTGCAGAAGACCGATAACGTCTGCCTCGTACGCATAAAGCGCAAGCGCGTTGCCAAGACGCGAGGTTTCAATATATTCCCCCGGCGTATCTATAAGCCAATCGCCATAGCCGACGTATTGAGTCTTTTTGTAAGCGATACTGTCACCGCGCAGTGCCTGTGTCAACGTGGTTTTACCCGCACCGCTTCGCCCCATAAGCATAAGTTTTTTCATATCAGGTCTTGGTAATCTCGCAAACCGAGAAACCAAGTTTCTCACGCGCGTAATCGACAACGGCGTTTAAAGATGCCTCAACCTGTGAAACGGTGCCCGTTACTATAACGGTACCGCTGAAGCGGTCGACAAATCCCAAAACAGCGCCCGACGCCTTAATGCAGATGTCGCCCGCTATTATGGCAGTTTCGCTCGGACTTAAGGTCAGAATACCAATTGCCGAATGGCTGTAATCAACCGCGGGGTCCAAACCGAGTTTTTGATAAAGCACCTCGTCGGGATTGGCAACAATGTGTGCTAAAGTAATCTGTTTACCGGGAACAAGTTCTTGAATAATGCGCGTCTTGTCACCCATATTTTCAAAATTCATCGGTCTAACCTCCTATCTTGGCTACAAGCCCGTACGACTGTACGATTTTTTGTAACTTTTCCATTTTTTCGTTTTCGGGGGGCGTAATGTGAGAAAGCGTATATTCTCTGCCCAGCCCCGTATACTTATCCTGTCCTATTCGGTGGTAGGGAAGCAAATGCATCTCCTTAACACCGGGGAGTCTACTTGCAAAACGCGCGATAGCGCCGATTTCCTCCTCTGTATCGTTAAAGGTGGGAATAACGGGAGTGCGTATTGTAAGATTCGCGCCGCTTTTGGCAATGCGTTCGGCGTTTTCAAGGATAAGTTCGTTTGGTTGTTTTGTAAATTCCTTATGTTTAATGCTATCCATATGCTTGATATCCATAAGGCAATAATCAAGATGGGGAAGCAATTTTTCAATTTTTCCAAACGGCGCACAAGCGGTGGTTTCAATAGCGGTGTTAATGCCGTTTTGTTTTGCCGCCTCTAAAAGTGCCGCCGCAAAATCGGCTTGGAACAGCGCCTCGCCACCCGAAAGGGTAAGTCCGCCGCCGCTTCGCCTGTAATAAATGCGGTCACGTTTAACCGTTTCCAAAACTTCGCCTACACTCACGTCGCGGCCAACAGTTTTGGTCTTGCCCGCAAGTGTCAATTCCTCGAACTCATACGACTGTGATTCGGGGTTGCAACACCAACGGCAACGAAGTGGGCATCCCTTTAAGAAAACTATCGTGCGGATACCCGGTCCGTCGTGTACGGAAAAACGCTGAATGTCGAAAATTCTTCCCCGTACGTTCAGAATATCCGCCATTAGAATCCTCCCTGTTCAGTACGGTTGATAATGTCTTCCTGCAATGAACGGGAAAGTGTTGTAAAGAGTGCGCTGTAACCCGCAACACGAACAACAAGTGAACGGTATTTATCGGGGTTTTTCTGCGCGTCACGCAGAGTCTCACGCGATACAACGTTAAACTGCATGTGGCTTCCCTTCTGGTCGAAGAATCCGCGAACGAGCGAAATGAAACTTTCAATTCCGCTGTCACCCGCAAGTGCGGACGGATGGAACTTCATATTATAAAGCGTTCCGTTGGATGCGATGAAGTGGTCAAGTTTTGATACCGAGTTTGCCGCAGCGGTCGGTCCGCTTACGTCGCGGCCTGCCGCGGGCGAAACGCCGTCTGCAATCGGTGTGAACGCAAGGCGTCCGTCGGGCGTTGCACCGGTCTGTGCACCGAGCGGAACGTTTGCCGAAACAGGATAAAGACCTGCCTGATAAACGCCGCCGCGCGGGTTTTTATATTTCTCTACCGGTTTTGTATAGGTGTAAGCAATGTCACGCGCAAACATATCAATTTCTTTTATGTCGTTACCGAACTTGGGCAATGCCTCGATGTCCGAAAGCAACGCTTCGTATTTACTCTTCTGTTCGGGTGTGCATTTACTTGCCTTTACTACGTTATATATATTATGTATATCTTCTTCGGTCAACTTTCTGCCCGCGTTTACAAGTTCGCGTGCAACCTGACCTGTAAGTTTTTCTGCCATATGTCCGTCGAGGTCACGGCCGAAGTTGCAGTCAAGCGCCTCTTTGAACTCTTCAAGTGTGAGTTTTTTATCCTCGTAAACGAGTTTGCGTACAGCCCACAGTGCGTCTGCCATATTAGCAATACCGAAACCTTGCGGTCCTGTAAAGTTGTATACAGCGCCGCCTTCCTGTGCGCTCATTCCGCGGCCGATGCAATCTTCAATCATAGAAGATTCAAACGGAAGCGGGCAACGCTCTGCGTGGGCAACGTCAATCGCGTTGTCGGCATTAACCATAAGTTCAATGAAATATTCGGTCTGTTTCTTATATGCATCATAGAACTGTTCGAAGGTCTTGAAAGACGAAAGTTCGCCCGTTTTAACACCGACCTGAACGCCCTTGTCAACACCGTTTGAGAATACCATCTCAAGCGGACGGCACATATTGAAGAATGCGGCATCGTGCCAACCGTCGGTCTTGCCCGACTTCTGCGGTTCAACACAACCGATAATATTGTAATCTCTCGCATCCTCAACGGTAAGTCCACGGCTTTGAAGCGCGGGAACGATAACCTCGTCGTTATAATAAGCAGGAAGACCAACGCCCGTACGGGTGAGTTTTGCCGCCTTAACCAAAAATTCGTGCGGTGTACCGTTCCAAACGCGAACCGAGAACGAAGGTTGGGGGAGAAGAACGTGCATAGTAGCCTCGATACACATAAACGACAAATCGTTTGTGGCATCCTTGCCGTCCTTATCCTGTCCGCCTGCAATAAGGTTCTGGAACATACTGTATCCCGCAAAACCTGCAGCCGATTCGGCGTCACGCACCTTGCTCATATCGTTGAGTTTTATCCAAACGCAATCGATAAGTTCTTGTGCTTCCTCACGGGTGATTTTGCCCGCATCGAAATCCCTTTTGAAATATGGGTACATGTATTGGTCGAAACGTCCTGGCGAGATTGAGTGTCCGCTCGATTCAACCTGTAAAAGCATCTGCACAAACCAGAAAGACTGACAAGCCTCGTGGAAACTTGTGGCGGGGCCTTTGGGTACGCGGGCACAGTTTTCGGATATTTTAAGAAGTTCTGCTTTGCGAACAGTGTCACTTTCTTTTTCTGCCATCTCTTTAGCAAGAACGCTATAGCGGTTCGCAAAGACAATTGCCGCCTCGCAACTGATGATAACAGCATTGAGGAAGTGGTGGCGGCGCGAATAATCCGCATCGGTAACCGACAGTTTGGAAAGAGCGCGTACCGCCTCTGCTTTTATGCCGTCAAAGCCAATCTCCAAAACCTTGCCGTAGTTTACGGTAACGTGGCCGACACCATTATAATAATAGTTGCCGGGCGTGAAGATGTTGTGCTCAACCGCCAAGTGCGCCTCGGGCGACATATAAGCCGCCGCAAGTTCGCGGTTGGTCTTGCCCTTCCAATATTTATAAACCTCACGCAACGTTGCCTTTGACTCTTCCGAAATACGGAACGGGTCGGCGGCACGGGTTTCAATCGTGTCGAACTCTTCTTCTAACCATTCAAAAGAATATTCGGGGAAGACCTGACAACTGCGCGACTTCTTGGTGGCACTGCCTACAACCAACTCGTTAGGACGAATGGTTACGGGTATGTTCTCAAGAATGTGATAGAAAGCGAGAGCGCGGCGCAAAATCATCGGCTGGTCCTCAGTCTGTTTATAGGACTCGGTCAGCAATACTGCGCGGTCAACCTCAATTTCCGGAAAAGTGCTGAAAAGCGCTTCCTTTAATTTATCTATTCTTTCGGATTTTTTTATATCCCCTGTGTAAAATTCACTCATGCGGATACCTCCCGATAATAATCTACTGTAATTTTAACTCAAAACAACATAAAAGTCAATAGAAAACACATAAAAAAACAGAAAAAATAACATAAAACCAAACTTTTTTGATAAATTTATGAACAGTTTTTGTGTTTTTAACGTTCGCCGACGAAAATTACGGCGCGAAAAAATAAATAGTATAAAAAAGTGTTGACAAAACGCGTTTGATGTATTATAATGAATCGGTCCCTGACAAATGGCGGTATAGCTCAGTTGGCTAGAGCATTCGGTTCATACCCGGAGTGTCGTTGGTTCAAGTCCAATTGCCGCTACCAGGCCCGGTGGTCAAGAGGCCTAAGACACCGCCCTTTCACGGCGGTAACACGGGTTCGAATCCCGTCCGGGTCACCAAATGAGAACATTGCACTTTTGTGCGATGTTCTTATTTTTTATCTAAAAACAGGGATTCGAACAGGAGGGAGCGTTAGCGGAAGAAAACAGTTCGGTGAACTGTTTTTGCCGACGTGGGC
>JAFPBM010000042.1 GCA_017424125.1 Clostridia bacterium
GTAGGCGGGATCTCGGAGAGTTTAAAATGAAGTATTACATTTATATACTTACTAATAAGGATAATTCTGTTATGTACATTGGCGTAACAAATGATTTGCGTCGTAGATTATATGAACATAAAAATCAAGAAATTGATGGTTTTACAAAAAAATATAACGTTTACAAGCTTGTTTATTTTGAAGAATATTCCGATATTGGAGATGCTATTGCGAGAGAAAAATAATTAAAAGGCTGGGTGCGTTTAAAAAAGAATTTACTTGTGGAAAAACAAAATCCTAATTGGAATGATTTAGGAGAATATTATGCTTAATTTACTTTACTACGACTCCGATATTGCCGTTTGTGTAAAGCCTGCGGGTGTGCTTTGCGAGGATGCGGGTGAGAATTCCTTACCCGCGCTTCTCGCCGCGGCTCTTAAAGAAAAGGGCGCGAGTGGCACTCCGTTTACCGTTCACCGTCTTGACAAGGAAACAACGGGAATAATGGTTTACGCATTAAATTCGGCATCTGCTGCGGCTCTTTCTGCATCCTTGCAGAGTGGAGATATTGAAAAAATATATCACGCGCTTTGCGTTGGCAGAATTGAAAAGGAGGGCGACACCTTGCGCGATCTTCTTTTTTACGATCGCAAGCGTTCAAAATCCTACGTTGTTGACCGCAAGCGAAACGGTGTTAAGGAAGCCTTGCTTGAATATTCGGTTATTGAGCGATTTACCGACCGCACTCTTATATCGGTCAAGCTACATACGGGGCGTACGCATCAAATTCGCGTTCAGTTTTCCTCTCGCGGACACGCTCTTTGCGGTGACCGTCGCTACGGTGCGCCTGCGGAGTACGGCAACCGTCTTTGTCTTTGCGCGGTGGAGCTTGCTTTTTTGCATCCGAAAACTAAAGAGCCTATGCGATTTAAAATTGACGACGGGTTTGAAAAAGCTTGACCAAAGCTTTCAACAATGGGGCGGTGCGAACATATACCATTTAGCAAAAAAACATAAAATATAAAATTAGGAGAAAATATGGCTTACATATGCGGAGTTGAGCGAGATGACGAGCTTTCGCGCGTTTTTGCGGGTAAAAAAATAGGGCTTGTTACAAACCCGACGGGTGTAGATAGAAATTTTCGCGCGACTGTTGATCTTCTGTCGGAAAAATATCGGCTTTGCGCGCTTTATTCACCCGAGCACGGCGTGAGAGGAAATATTCAAGCAGGTGGCAGGGTAGATACTTATATAGATGAAAAGACGGGGCTTAACGTTTATTCGCTCTATCAAAACGATGCAAGCAAAAATCTTTTTGCCGACGTAGATGTTATCGCTTACGATATTCAAGACGTAGGCGCAAGATTTTATACCTACATATATACGTTGACCTCGGTAATGGAGGCGGCGGCGCGTGACGGAAAAAGGGTAGTTGTGCTTGACAGATACAATCCGCTCGGGCTTACTAAATGCGAGGGCGCGATACTTGACTCGAAATTTGAGTCGGGTGTTGGAAAATTCGGTCTTACCGCAAGATATGCTCTAACTGTGGGTGAGTTTGCGCGTTATGCAAACGAGGTTGGAAATATAAATTGCGACCTTGAGGTTATTGAGTGCCGTGGCTTGACGCGCGCTGACGATTTTAGAACGCTTTCTGTTGATTGGGTACTTCCATCGCCGAATTTGCCGTCCTACGAGTCGGCACTTGCCTATA
>JAFPBM010000043.1 GCA_017424125.1 Clostridia bacterium
GCAAAGAGGGGCGTAGCGGTACCAACTTTATAGCAATCGCACTTGCCGAAAATTGCCTCGTCTTCATTTGTGCCAAGTTGCTCTAAAATGCTTTTACTGCAGTCAGGCATAATGGGTGTGAGTACACGCGCTAAAAGACGGATTCCCTCAAGAAGATTATAAAGCACAGTCATAAGGCGCGGTTTGTCTTCCTCATTTTTAGCAAGTGCCCACGGTGTGGTCTCGTCAATATATTTGTTGAGTCGACGCGCAAAATCCATAACGGCAGATACTGCATCTGCGTTTTTATAATCTTCCATAAGACGTGTGTAATCCGCAAGCATCTTGTTAGCCGAAGCGATTAAATCTTCATCAAATTCGCCGCAAGGCGCACATTTGTTAACGGCGCCGTCAAAATACTTGTTGGTCATCGCAACGGTGCGGTTAACAAGGTTGCCGAGTGTGTTGGCAAGGTCGGTGTTGAAACGCGCAATAAATGATTCGTATGTGATGGTGCCGTCCTGTGCGAAAGGCATTTCGGATAAGAGATAATATCTAACGGCGTCGGCACCGAATCTTGCGGCAAGTTCATCGGCATAAATGATGTTGCCCTTTGATTTGCTCATCTTATCTTCACCGAACAAAAGCCACGGGTGACCTAAAACCTTTTTAGGTAGAGGCAGGCCGAGTGCCATAAGTATAATCGGCCAGTAAATCGTGTGGAAACGAACAATGTCCTTGCCGATTACGTGCAAATCGGCAGGCCAGTATTTACTGTACGTTTCACTGCTGCCGTCGGGGTTGTAGCCAATGCCTGTAATATAGTTGGAAAGCGCGTCAATCCAAACGTAGATTACGTGCTTATCGTCAAATTCTACAGGTACGCCCCATTTAAACGTAGAACGCGAAACACATAAATCCTCAAGACCGGGCTTTAGGAAGTTATTTATCATTTCGTTTCTGCGTGATTCGGGCGAAATAAAATCGGGATGTTCTTCATAATATTTAAGAAGTTTGTCCTGATATTTGGAAAGACGTAAGAAATATGCCTCTTCTTTTGCGTCAACAACCTCACGTCCGCAGTCGGGGCATTTGCCGTCTACAAGTTGCGAAGCTGTGAAAAATGATTCGCAAGGAACGCAGTATTTGCCCGAATATTCGCTTTTGTAAATATCGCCTTGGTCGTAAAGTTTTTTGAAAATCTTCTTTACGGCATCCTCGTGATAATCATCGGTTGTGCGGATAAACTTATCGTAAGAGGTGTTGAGTGAATTCCAAACGTCTTTGATTTGTGAAGAAACTTCGTCAACGTACTCCTTGGGTGTTTTGCCGCTTTCCTTAGCGTATTCTTCGATTTTCTGTCCGTGCTCGTCAGAGCCTGTCATAAAAAATACATCAAAACCCATCATTCGCTTATATCTTGCAATCATATCGGCAAGAACAATGTCATAAGCGTTTCCAATGTGCGGTTTGCGAGAACTATATGCTATCGCAGTGGTGATGTAAAATTTTTCTTTTTCCATTTTTATTCCTCCAACGAGTTATGGTTTGTAGAATAACGGTGCTAAATACACCGTAATAAGGCTTAAAACAAGATAGCCAAGCGTAAACAGCGGCGTAAGATATGTGAAGTTGCCGAGAACTATAAGCAGTGCGGCACCTACAAGACCTATAACATAGGTGAGTGTGTGCAGAACCGTCATATACGACGTAAGGCGCTTAACCTTGATTGCCGCCGTAACGATAGAAGCAATAGCGGGTGCGCCGCCCGAAAATGCCGCGCCGCAGTCAACGCTTTCTTCGGTTTCGGTACATTCCTCATATTTTTTAACGCTTCCGCTTTTCATAATCTTAACAAAATCATTCGGCAGGTCAAAATAATCGCCAATCATTTCTTCGGTTATGTTGGGGTCACAGTTGTTAATAAGAAGAGTAACACCCATATCGCAAAGTCTGTGTAGTTCTTTTGTGATTTGTCGGTCGTTTTCATAACCCACGATAAGCAGTGCGCAAGGGTTCCCGCCCGATGCAACGTAAACGGGGAAGTAGCCACTGCGTAAAATCTTCTTGTCAACCGCGGCAGACGGAACCGAGACGCCGTGTGTTTCCATAAGTGTGCGGTTGCCGATAAGTAAAGATTCGTCGCCAACCCAACCTGAAACACCCATGCGTTTTTCATATTTAACCGAATCGGCTGCGGGCAGAACGTAATCGTCGCTCGTTCTTGCAATTCGGCGGAAGACGTGTCCCAAAGGGCTACCGATTGAAGTTGTAACCGCCGCCGCGTTGAATATTGTGCGTTCAAGGTCGTTTGCGGCAAGAATCTTCATATCAAACATCTTAACCGTACCGCGCGGGAAAAGGCTTCCCGAATCTAAAACTACGGCATTAACAGGCTCGATTTTTTCTGCTGTCTTATAACCTGCAAGCATCGCGCCGTACTGTGATAGTCTGCGTGATGCGAGTTTAAGCGGTAGGGAAGACACAAGCACAGTACTAAACGGTGACGCAACCGCGAACATTAAAGCGGTGTAACCGAAAGCCTCTGCGGTTTCAAGCGTAACAAAACAGTATATAGCCATAAGAGCGCATATAACTGCACCTATAACCGACAATACAAAACCTTTGTGTTCAAACGGGTTTTTGCTATAGGAGTGCTTAAGGAATCCTAAAACGTTGGTTGTCTTTTTGCCACATGCAACAAGTGCTTCACCGTCTATTGCATCATACGCAATGGTGAAAGAACCGCTGTTTTCATCAATAAGGTGTAAAGCGTACTTTTCGTCACTGTTTGAAATGCATTCAAAGTTTTTAAGTATACGTGTTACGTTTTGCTTTTTTGAGATAGCCGAGAAAAGCATACCAAAAACTGCAATAGCGCCAAATTGTGCCAACGAATAGTTTGCAGTCGCAATAGCGTAAATACCGTAAGCCACAGAAAAAAGTGTGCAAAGCGCAAGCGACAAATCAGCATCGGTTCGTTTGCCGAAAAGCGACAAGAAACTTTTGAAAATATCAAAGTTAAGAATTGCAGCCGTAACGGTTAAAGCCACACTCGCAATCGTAAACACGTCGGCATATAGTGAGAAATCCGTCATAACGGGCAGAAGTGTAAATAACATAAATGCCGCAATAATTGCCGTAAAGGTTATACGCAAAGAAAGTGCCGCCTTTTTGGCTTTAAGATTTTTACGGATGCGAGCGGCGTCTTCAACGGTTTCATAATCGCCAAAAACGGTTTCGTCTTCTTCCTTTGTAAATTCGTCGTATTCGTCGTCCTCAAAACTGTCATCGGTAGAAGATTTGATGTCTTCCATATAAGAGGAAATGTTATCGTCTGTAAGCGCCGTAAACGGCATAGTGCTTTCGTCTGCGGTCTCGGGCTCATCAATCTCCTCGTCCGCAAATCTGTATTGGTAATTCTTAACCTCGGTCTCGTGAACCATTGTGATGGTTTCGGGTTCTTCTGTTAAGTTTATGACCTGTGTTTTTTCAATCTCTTCTTGTGTGTTTTCAGTCGGGATGATATCCTCATCGGGAGATACTTCAACCTTTTCATTAGGGAGACGGAGTCCTTCAACCGCTTCGGTTATTTCTTCTTTTTTCGGCAGGTCATAAGAGTGTGAAACCGTCTCGCGCGTTTCTTCTGCTTCGGGCGCAACAAAAGGCTCTGCCGAAGCCTTTGTTTCGGTTTTTTTATTATAAATATTGTTAACTCGTTGCTCGGCGCGCTTTTCCGCTTCAGCAATAATGTCTTCAATGCTGTCAAGTATATAAAGTGGCTCGCTGTCTTCTGCGGGACTTTGTCCCTCGGTGTACTGCGAACAACGCGAAAGCAAAGATTCAGCCTCTTTTTTTACTTCTTTCGCTTTAATATCGGCTTCGTCTTTTTCCTCTTCGCGCCGTGCATCCATCATACGCTTATAAAGCGATTCACCCGCAGATTCCATAGGAATTTCTGTAACAGGTGTCACGGGCTCGTTGCCCTTAACCTCGTCGGCCGTAAGTGCGTGTGGCGCAAAGTTAAGGTCTGAACGCTGTCCGATGGGAAGAATACCCTCATCATCAAGCATAGGATAACCCGTGTTTTCTTCGTTTATGTAAGCGTAATCGTAATATGATTTTTTGTGCTTTTTAGAAAACAGTCCCATATTCTAACCTTTCCCCCAAAAATTATTTATGTCGCTGGTCAGCAACCTCGTAAATCAAAATTCCTGCGGCAACCGATGCGTTTAACGAATTAATTTTTCCGTACATCGGCAAACTCACAATACCGTCGCATTTTTTCGCAACAAGTCGTCCAATTCCTTTGCCTTCATTTCCTATAACAATGGCACAAGGCGACGTAAAATCAAACGAATGACGGTCTTGTCCGTCCATATCGGCACCAAATACCCAAACACCCTGTTCTTTGAGTGAATCAATCGTGTTTGCAATGTTGGTAACACGCGCAACCTTCATATATTCAAGTGCGCCCGAAGCCGATTTTGCAACCGTCATATTGAGCGATGCGCTTCGTCTTTCGGGAATAATAATTCCGTGAACTCCACCCGCCTCAGCCGTGCGGATAATGGCGCCTAAATTATGTGGGTCTTCAATCTCGTCGCAAATGACGATAAAAGGTGCTTCGTTTCTCTCTTTAGCAAGGTCTAAAATGTCCGAAACTTCACAGTATTCGTGTGATGCAATCATAACGGCAACACCCTGGTGTACTGCGCCACCGCAAAGATAGTCCATCTTTTGCGGAGAAACCTCTTTAATAAGGATTCCTCTTTGTTTGCATTTTGCAATAATTGCGGTCAAAGAGCCACCCTCGGTTCCGTGGCAAATAAGAAGTCTGTCAATTTCTCTGCCACCGCGAATAGCCTCTAAAACAGCGTTACGGCCTGCTATTAAATTGTTGCCGTGTGTATTGTCGTTCACCTTTGAATCCCCCAAACTCCATAATTATTTATATTATATCATAAATAATATAAAATTAAAAGCAAAATTTTTATTTTATATTTTTCATAAATTACGGCACAATAACCTTGGAGGGAATAAAATGAAAACAAAGATTGTAAATATCACAGGTTATCAACTTTTAGATTCAAGAAGTAATCCAACCGTAGCCGCAAGGGTAGAACTTGAGGACGGTTCGTACGGCTTTGCACTTGCGCCGTCGGGTGCCTCAACAGGCGAGTATGAAGCCCACGAATTGCGTGACGGCGATAAAACACGCTATGGCGGACGCGGTGTTATAAAGGCGGTTTCTAATATCAATAACGAGATAAATAAAGCACTCTACGGATTTGATGCCGCAAAACAAGGCAGAATAGATAAAACGCTTTGTCGTCTTGACGGTACCGAAAACAAATCCCGTCTCGGCGCAAATGCAACACTTGCGGTGTCACTTGCTGTAGCATCGGCGGCGGCGATGTCGCACAGAATGCCGCTTTACCGCTATATAGGCGGATTTTCGGGCAGTTGGATTCCAACCCCTATGATGAATATCCTAAACGGCGGTGCACACGCTTCCAACAATATCGATATACAGGAATTTATGATTGTACCGTTAGGCGTATCAAATCTTCAGGACGGCGTACGAATTTGCAGCGAAGTTTATCATACTCTCGGCAAAATGTTAAACTCGCGTTCACTGTCTACAGGTGTAGGAGACGAGGGTGGATATGCCCCCGATTTGCCAGATGATATAGCCGCAATTGAACTCATTTTGGAGGCTGTTAAAAAAGCGGGATACGAAAAGGAAATAAAGTTAGCGCTCGACGTTGCCGCAAGCGAGTGGTGGCAGGGCGACGGAAAATATAAAATGCCTAAACGGGAAAAAGAATTAGACAGCGCCGAAATGATTGCCTGGTACAAAGACCTTATAAAAAAATATCCCATAATCTCGATTGAAGACGGACTTGGCGAAAACGATTGGGCGGGGTGGGAGAGAATGACCGATATCCTAACTAACGACGTGGCATTAGTAGGCGACGATTTATTCGTCACAAACGAAGAAAGACTTAAAAAGGGATTTACCTGTAAAGCCGCAAACAGTATACTCATAAAACCAAACCAAATCGGCACTTTGAGTGAAACCGTAAACGTCATAAAACTTGCAAAACACCACGGTTATCAGATTGTCGTGTCGCACCGTTCGGGCGAAACAGAGGATACAAGCATAGCCGATTTAGCCGTAGCACTCAACGCAACGCGAATAAAAACGGGCGCCCCCGCAAGAAGCGAACGCACCGCAAAATACAACCGTCTTTTGATGATAGAGCAAGAGGTAAGAATATAAGAAAAAACGCTCTGCTTTCGCAGAGCGTTTTGTTTTTATGATTCTTATGCAAGTTCAGCGAAGTACTTAATAGTACGAACCATCTGGCTTGTGTAAGAGTTTTCGTTGTCATACCAAGAAACAACCTGTACCTGATAGGTGTCGTCGTCAATCTTAGCAACCATTGTCTGAGTTGCATCGAAGAGAGAACCGTATGTGATTCCGATAACGTCGGAAGAAACGATCTGATCCTCGTTGTAACCGAAGGAAGCGGAAGCCTGAGCCTTCATTGCAGCGTTGATGCCCTCAGCGGTGATGTTCTGACCCTTAACAACAGCTACGAGAATAGTAGTAGAACCTGTGCAGGTAGGAACTCTCTGAGCGGAACCGATGAGCTTACCGTTGAGCTCGGGGATAACGAGGCCGATTGCCTTAGCTGCGCCTGTGGAGTTAGGAACGATGTTCTGTGCGCCTGCTCTTGCTCTTCTGAGGTCGCCCTTTCTGTGAGGACCGTCGAGGATCATCTGGTCACCGGTGTAAGCGTGAACGGTGGTCATGATACCGGACTGGATGGGTGCATAGTCGTTAAGAGCCTTTGCCATAGGAGCAAGGCAGTTTGTGGTGCAGGAAGCTGCGGAGATGATCTGATCCTCAGC
>JAFPBM010000044.1 GCA_017424125.1 Clostridia bacterium
ACTCAATTCGGGCGACGAATCTATTTTGCGTAAAATGCGAATGAACATCACAACCGACCCGCACTTTACCAGCGAAAAACTTTATAACGTATAGAAAAAAGGTTCCTGTATTCAGGAACCTTTTTATTATACATTTAATTCTTCAAGCCTCTCTGCCGCCGTTTCCCATTCGCTCATTGCGATTGACAGTTCGGTTTGCAGAGTTTCGAGTTCTTTTTGCGCTTCGGATAATTTGAGATAATCACTTGCGATTTCAGGCGTTTGCATCTCGTCTTCCAAACCGCCGATTTTAAGTTCTAAAAGCGCAATTTTTTCCTCCGCTTTAGCGAGAGCGCGCTCACAACGCGAACGTTCTTTTGCGGGGGTTGTATAGTTCTTTTTTTGTTTTGGCTCGGTCTTTTCTGTAACTGTAGGTTTTTCCTCTTTTTTGACGTTTGCCGACTCGTACTGCTCGTAGCCGTATTCATAAAACTCGCAGCCGTCGTTTTTAAGAACAAGCAATTTTTGGCTGAGTTTTTTAACAAAATAACGGTCGTGCGATACGAAAATCAAGGTGCCCTCAAATTCGCTTAAAATCTCTTCAAGCGTTTCTTTGCCTATGATATCCATATGGTTGGTCGGCTCGTCCAAAATCAGCACGTTGGGTTGCTCGGCAAACAACTTGCAAAGTGAAAGTCGCACTTTTTCACCGCCCGAAAGCATCGAAAGCGTTTTAAAAACATCCTCTTGCGTGAAGAGAAATGCGCCAAGTTTGCTTCTCGCTTCAAAATCTGTGATGTTTGGAAAAGCGGTTTGAAAATTCTCCAGCACCGTTTGATTACCCGTAAGTTCGGCTAACTGTTGGTCGAAATAACCGACCTTTGTGGCACCGCCAAAATAAAAATCGCCGCCAAGTTTTTGCACCCTGCCGACAAGGGTTTTTAAAAGCGTGGATTTGCCAAGTCCGTTGCCGCCGATAATTCCGATGCGTTCGCCGCGGCGGACTTCAAAACTAACTTTACAGAGCGATTTATCATAACCGATTTCAAGTTCTTTGACCGAAAGCACGTCACGTGCAGAGCGCAAAGAGGGTGATAGCACCGCGTGGAAAGTGCGCACGTCGTCTTTTTCGGGCGCATCAATACGCTCTATTCGCTCAAGTTGTTTGAGTTTCGACTGTGCCATTGCCGCCTTTGTTGCCTTGTATCTGAATCGCTCAACAAGGTTTTCAAGATGCTCTATCTCGCGCTGCTGCGCGGCATATTCCTTTGCCCTTTGTTCGCGGTTTAATTTTTTCTGCACCGTAAACTCGGTGTAATTGCCGTTATAACGCGTACACCTGCCACGCTCAATTTCATAAATCGTATTCACCGTGCGGTCTAAGAACATTCGGTCATGCGATACCACAACAAATGCCTTTTTGTAGTTTTTAAGATATTCTTCAAGCCACATTACCGCGTCTAAATCAAGGTGGTTTGTCGGCTCGTCAAGCAACAGTAAATCGGGTTTTGACAGAAGTAATTTTAAAAACGCGATTTTTGTGCGCTGTCCGCCCGAAAAATCCGAAAGCGGTTTTTGCTTATCCTCATCGGTAAAACCAAAACTGCGTATGGCGGCATCATATTCCTTTTCAAAATAAAATCCGCCCGCGTTTGTAAAGCGGTCAAGAAGCGTGGTATATTCCAAAATTGCCTCTTCGTTTTCGCCCTTTTCCATAATGAGCGTCAGTTCGTCAAGACGCGCCTTCATAGAAAGGATTTCGGAATAAGCCGAACGCACCTCGTCAACCATTAAAACAGAGTTATCGGAAAACGCCATCTGACTTTGCATTTTGATAACGGGATGCCCGGAAACTACAAATCGATTATCTTCGGGAGTATCGGTAGGGGCTAACTTGAGTTCGCCCGCAAGCAAACGCAAAAGCGTTGTCTTGCCACAACCGTTTCTGCCCACAACACCTATTCGGCTTTCGGTATTTATTTCAAAATTCAGATTGCGCAAAATCGGCTCGCCCGATAAATCGACCGTACCGTCTTTGATGTTAATTTGCATAGATAACCGTTCCTTTTAGAAAAGCCAAATATCGTCTTTTTTGCGAGAAGTCGAAAAGTTTTCGTCTTCAGGTTCGTCGACTACTTGCGGCGCATCAGAGCAGAGGAGTTCTACCGTTTTTTCAACGTCGCCATCGAACACAACCGACGGGACGGCACAAGAACTCTCCCCCTTGCCCATAAATAAAACGCTATCCACACACAAAAACTGTGACAAAAGTTCTGTAGCGTTTTGGCACATTGATACAACCGAGGAAACACCGCGCTTTTCAAGTTCGCGGCAAAGATTGCGGATAATACGCGCGTCACTAAAATCATCGGTTATAATGCCAACCGTTTTAGGTGCACCTATACGCTTTTTACGACGTAAAGCCTTATCGTAATATCCTGTTTCACGTGCGACCTTGAGTATTTTTTCTTTTGCCTCCGGACTAATCTCGCTACTGTCTGAAAGTGCTTTTGAAACAGTAGAAATTGCATAACCTGTTAATTTACTAAGTTCTGTTACTGTCATAATATCAACTCCTATCTATATAATACAAAACCTTAAAACGCTTGTCAAGATTTTTTCGAAAATTTTTCGCAAAAATAAAAGCAGTAGTTCTCACTACTGCTTTTTAAATTATTTTTCAAGAGTAACAACCGCGCCATTTCCAATTCCTGCGGCGTTTGCATCATCGGTATCGACGTGCATTTCAAGTTGGAATTTATCGCTTACGCGGACCTGCACATCATAGAACGTTGTTCTGCGTTCTCCGTTTACGTGAACGGTTACGTAGTCGCCATCTTTTACGCCGAAACGAGCGCCGTCCGAAGTATGCATATGAATGTGTCGGTTTGCAATAATGCAACCCTCTTTAAGCGTTACGGTTCCCTTGGGTCCTATAATTGTAATTGATGCACTACCGGCGATATCACCCGATTCACGAACCGGTGCTTTCACCTTGAGAACGTAAGAATCAGTGCGTGAAATTTCAACCTGCGAAGCACTTCTTACAGGACCCAAAACGCGTACCTTTTCAATAGGACGAAGTGAGGGGCCGACGATGGTCAGAAGTTCTTTACAAGCGTACTGACCCGGTTGTGATAAATCCTTAAAGGGCGTGAGTTCATATCCCTTGCCGAAAAGTGTTTCAACGTCTTCCTTGGACAAGTGAATGTGGCGGTTTGAAACGCCAACCGGCACACCGTCGCCCGACGTTTTATTGTATTCGGCAACAACCTTGCCAACTATTTCGGCAACAAAATCTTTATCGTAAGCCATAGTTACACCTCTTATATAATGCGGAAACTATCTGCCATTACGCAACGGCGTTGACGGGTGAAACTGCGGGCCGAAGTAATACCTTCGCCTGTGGGACCCGCAATCGTAAAGGTTGTGTGTCCCTCGCCGCCGAAGCCGATACCTGCGTATGACGGTGCGTTTTTAACGAAAATTGTGGTTTCAACCGCTCTTGCAAAACGCGAGAGGTGGTCAATATTTTTAGAATGCATATGTGCGGTGTGACGGTTGCCGTGCTCTGCCTTAACGGCAAGGTCGATAGCCTCGTCGATATTTCTTACGCGCACAATGGGAAGAATGGGCATCATAAGTTCGTGCTGAACAAAATCGTGCGAGAAATCGGTTTCGCAGATTATGCAACGTACCTCTTTGCCAACCTTAACGCCGATTTTTGCAAGTAAAACGTCGGCATCACGACCAACACAATCACGGTTAACCATAACTTTGGTTTTACCAGACTTATCGGTCTTGCTGACGAGAACGATTTTTGCAAGTTCATCTGCCTGTGCGGCAGTAATTTTGTATGCGCCGTTTTGCTGCATACCTGCAATAAGTTCGTCTGCTATATCCGAGAAAGCGAAAACTTCCTTTTCTGCAATACAGGGAAGATTGTTATCAAAGGTACAACCGTCAATAATATCCTTAGCCGCTTTTTTAATATCGGCGGTATTATCAACGATAACAGGGGGATTACCCGCACCTGCACCGATTGCCTTTTTGCCTGACGAAAGCACTGCGCGAACAACGCCGGGGCCGCCTGTGCAAACAAGAAGACGGATAAGCGGATGCTTGTACATAACGTCTGCAGATTCGAGTGTAGGTTTATCCATAGAAGCAACCAAAATCTCAGGTCCGCCTGCGTTTCTGCTTGCGCGGTTAACAAGGTCAACAGCGTAGTTAGATGTAGCAATAGCGCCCGGGTGGGGGTTGAAAACAACGCCGTTGCCCGCGGCAATCATACCGATACTGTTGCAGATAACCGTTTCACTGGGGTTGGTGCTGGGTGTGATTGCGCCAACAACACCGAAAGGAGCCATTTCTACAAGTGTTAAACCGTTGTCGCCCGTTTTAGCGTTGGATATGATATCTTCCGTACCGGGTGTTTTATCGGCAACCAGAATGTGTTTAAGACGCTTGTGCTCAACCTTGCCCATTTTGGTTTCGGCAACACCGATACGTGCCATAATAGGAGCCTCTTCACGTGTTAAGCGGCGAATTTCGGTAATAATCTTTTCGCGTTCTTCAACCTGCATAGCGCGGACAGCCTTGTATCCTGCGTTTGCGGCTTCAATCGCTTTATTCATATCGTCAAAAATACCGATAAGTTTTCTGCCTTCAAACTGTGTGCTATCGAAGGCTTTTTTGTCGGCGGCGGGTGTATCATAACTGTTTATAACCCTGCTGACGATTTCGCGTATTTCTTTTTCAGAAAACTGAGCCATAATAGTGCTTCCTTTCTAATATATAAGTTCAATGCCTTTATCTTCGAAGAATTTAATCCACTTGTCTTCGGGTTTTTGGTCGGTAACTACAACATCAATATCATCGAAACCAAAAACCTTTATAAAGGCAATGCGGTCAAATTTAGTAGAGTCTATAGCCAAAATATGTTTGTCGGCAGAACGGAAAAGTGCGCGTTTGATTTCGGCATCTTTTTCGTTGGAATCGGTAACGCCCATTTCGGTGTCAATTCCCTTTGCAGAGCAAATTGCCACATCAACGTGGAAACCGCTTACTGTCTTTTCCGCTGTATTTCCAACAAGCGACAATCCGCCGTGTTTGAGCATACCTCCTGTGGAAAAAACATTCCAATCTTCCTTATCATTAAGGTCAAGCAAAAGTTCAATTGACGGAGTTATAAGTGTTATATTATGTTTTGATTTCATACATCTTACAGCAAAAAGCGCCGTAGAACTCGCATCCACCATAATATAATCGCCATCGTTTACCAGCGCCGAAACCTTGTCTGCCATCTTTTGTTTGAGTTCAACATTGGTACGTTTACGAACACTTGAAGGTAATTCCACATTAAGACTCTTATTTGCAACGGCGCCGCCGTAAGTTTTTTTGGCTATGCCGTCGCTTTCAAGTTTTTCAAGGTCGCGGCGAATAGTCTCTTCAGTAAC
>JAFPBM010000045.1 GCA_017424125.1 Clostridia bacterium
ATAACTGCAATTAAAAACGCGGGTAAAAAAGCGGGAATTGCACTTAAACCCAAAACCCCCGCAACTGCGGTTTTTCCGTACCTTAATGATATAGATATGGTACTCGTTATGACGGTAGAACCCGGATTCGGCGGACAGAAATTTATGGCAGATATGATGCCGAAATTAAGAGAAATCAAAGAAGAATGTGAAAAAAGAAACCTCGATATGCTCTTGCAGGTTGACGGCGGAATAGACGATAAAACCGCCTCCGTTGTAAGAGAAAACGGCGCAAACGTCCTCGTCGCAGGCACTTATTTTTTCAAAGCCGAGGATAAAAAGGCGGCAACAGACCTTTTAAGATAGGAGAAAACAATGCTTTTCAAACGAATAATCCGAGGCGGAATAGACCTTTCGCAACATAAAGAACCCGCCCTCTCGCGCGATATTATAATGCTTGACGGCATAGAATTCAAAGACTTTGATTTAAGTGAATATCGCGATATTGACACCGAAACCATATATAAAATGATTGAACTGTCGAAAATCCGCGACGAACATACGGGCGAATTTTTGATAGATATAATAAACCGCGCTCTTTTAAAGGAAACGGACCGCCTTTTACTAAACGCAGTTGACGACGACCCTTATACAAGTGCGTCATATTCTGCTATGAAAAATCTCCCCAAATATGCAGTTTTGGGACTCAACCTCGTCGGTAAACTCTTAAAACCGAAAAAACGCCGCTGCGTTATAAACCCAACCCTTGACGACGAGGGTATAAACTCAAAAATCCCCGAAAAAATATTCGGACTTCAGGTTAAGAAAGTTAATCTCTCATACCCGATTTCTCCTCGCCTTGACAGATATTACGACGGACAAGTCGTGTCAATCGGCGCGTGTGCATTAGTTAACTTGGCAAAAATGGTGGTCGACGGGGATATGACGAAAATCTGCTTCGTAACGGTAGCGGGAGATGCTGTGGGATATTCTTGCAACGTCGCGTGCAAAGTCGGCACACCCATAAAAGAAATTTTAAACGAAACGTCACCCGAAAAATACCAAAAACTAATTCTGGGCTCGGTAATGTCGGGCAGAGCGATAGAAACCACAGACGTTGGTGTAGAAGAAACCACAAAAAGTGTAATATTGTTAAAAAAATACAGCGTAAGAACAGACCTTAACTGTATCGGTTGTTCAAGATGCGTGAGCGCTTGTCCTCAACGCCTCTCGCCTTATTATATATATAAGGCGTCAAAACGCGGCCATGAAGATAAGGCACTTATGCAACTTGCAAAACTTTGCACAGACTGTGGATGTTGTTCTTATGTTTGCCCCGGCAAATGTAACCCCGCGCACTATATCAGACTGTATAAACGTCGTGCATTATTAAACGAAAAAGAGGGAGGGGAACTGCTTGAAACTGACACAAACAGGGTATAAAGCGAACCGCGCTCCTTTTATACGTGGCTATGATACAACGCGCTCAACAATGCGTGATATAATCTTCGCACTTTTGTTTCCCCTCGCCATGACGGTGTATTATTACGGAATGAAAGTTGTAATAACTGCACTTGTGGCATCTGTCTTTACATATCTTTTGGACGTAATCTTCGCACTTTGCTTTAGAAGAAAAGTGGATGCGTGGGATTTTTCCCCCATAGTAACCGCACTTTTAATCACACTTGTCCTTCCCGCGAACGTTTCTTTGAGTGTGGTACTGTTAGGTTGTGCGTTCGCAATCGCGGTTGCAAAATATCCATTTGGCGGACTCGGAAATAACATCTTCAACCCTGCCGCGTGTGGTATGGCGGTTATAACTGTAAGCTATGCAGATAAAATCTTTTTGTATCCCACGCCTTTGGACTCAACGGGCGCACTCGGACAAAGCATTTCGGGGATTTTAAAGTTCGGCGGAATGCCGTCGGTTGACTTTATGGACTTGATTACAGGCAACTTCAGAGGCCCTGCAGGTGCTACTTGTTTGCTACTCATTTTAGCTTGCCTTGTGTTTTTAAGAGCAAGAAAAACGGTGGAACTCGAGGTTTCATTGTCAATCATCGCAACGGTTGCGGTTATTGCGTTTTTGTTCCCGCGAACACAAACGGGCAGATTTGATTCCGTAGTATATGAACTTGCAAGCGGATATTTTCTGTTCGCCGCAGTGTTTATGTTCACAGACCCCGTAACAGCCCCAAAACATAAACTTGCAAAAATTTTCTATGGCGTTTCGGGCGGTATCTTAACAATGCTTTTCCGTTACGCTTCGGGCTACGAACAATCGGTGTGCTTTGCAATCTTAATCAATAACGCACTTTCGTATTCTTTTGACCGTATCGCCATTTCTATCAAG
>JAFPBM010000046.1 GCA_017424125.1 Clostridia bacterium
CTTTATCTTTCGGGCCACCCGATGAACAATTACGAAAAATATGTCAGGTATATTAGGTCCGCAAGGATTAACAATATTCAAAACGAGGAATATAATGACGGTGACCGGCTGACTCTCGTGGCACTTATATCTTCGCTAAAGGTTAAAACCACAAAAAACAACTCGCAGATTGCCAATGTTGTTTTAGAAGATATAACCGGTACTATTGATTGTGTGGTTTTCGGCAAGGTGTTTAACGAATATAAACCTCTTTTCAAAGAGGGCGAGGTAGTAAAACTCATATGCCGCGTGTCAGAAAGGGAAGACAGACCTATCGAATTGCTTTGTGAGAGGGTAGAACAGGTAACGGCGGCGGAGGTTTCCGCATCCGAAAAGGCGGTGCCTAAGAAACTTTATATTCAAATAGAGAATATCGAAAATCCTGCTATGAATTCGGTCAAACAAATTTTATGCGAAAATAGAAAGCATAGTGATTCCGATATTCCTGTTTATATTTTTACAAAAAACGATAGAAAAACACTCGAAGCACCTAAAAATATGTGGGTGCCTTTAGAGAAAATAGCATCTGTTTTCGAAAAACTTGTGAGGATTTTAGGTGAAAATAATATCAAAATCACTTATTAGTATTTCATTTTTCACAATATTTTTCAAAATATGATAATTTTGCTAAATTTTGTTGAAAATGGCGAAAAAATGTTTTATAATAACAATGTTTTGTCGAAATGACGGATTTTTTTGTGGAGTTGAATGTTTATGAGTATGAAAAAAATTGCTGTATTAACAAGTGGCGGTGACGCCCCCGGAATGAACGCCGCAGTTCGCGCTGTTGTAAGAACTGCTCTTTACAGAGGAATGAAAGTTGTAGGCGTTCTTAATGGTTACAACGGACTTTTCGACGGTGATGTTGTAGAGATGGGACCGCGTGCGGTCTCGGATATAATTCAGCGCGGCGGTACCGTTCTCGGCACCGCAAGAAGTGATAAATTCAGAACACCTGAAGGTGTTAAAGAAGCGGCAGAAAACTGCAAAAAAATGGGAATAGACGGTATCGTTGTAATTGGCGGCGACGGCTCGTTCCGTGGTGCACGTGATTTGTCTTTGAACGGAATACCTTGCATTGGCATTCCTGCAACTATTGATAATGATATTACTTCAACCGATTATACAATCGGTTTTGATACAGCAACGAATACTGCTTGTGAACTTGCAGATAAACTTCGCGATACGTCACAGTCGCACTGCCGTTGCTCGATTATCGAAGTTATGGGAAGACATGCAGGTCACTTGGCACTTCAGGTTGGCACCGCCGTTGGCGCAACGTCTATTATCGTACCTGAAGTAGAATATGACTTCAAACGTGACATTGTCGACCGCGTTATGTATGCAAAAAACAACGGCAAACAGCATTATCTTATTATCGTTGCGGAAAACACCTGTGATGTAAACGAAATGGCTAAAAAGTTGCAGGAAGAAACTGGTATTAATACCCGCGCAACCGTTCTCGGTCACGTTCAGCGCGGCGGCTCTCCTACAGTTTGTGACAGAGTAATGGCAACCAAATTTGGCTTTGCCGCTGTAGAACTTCTTAAAGATGGAATCGGCAACCGCGTTGTCGCTTCCAAAAACGGCGAAATTGTTAATTATGATATCTACGAAGCACTTAATATGCAAAAATCGGTCGATGCCGATGACCTTTATATCGCACACAGAATTTCAATATAGTTGTTGACATTTTTGCGTTGCGGTGTTAAAATAATTAAAACTAATAAACCTGTGATTAAGAGTAGTAGTCTTTACTGTAACTTAAAGAGAGTTGCCGATGGTGGGAAAGCAACAGCGAAAGTTTAGATGAATGGACTTATGAGGGCGGCCGAAAGTGTATATCACGAGTAGTAACCGACGGGATGTGCCCGTTACAGTACAAACCATATTTTGTATGGGATTGAGTGGGTGCTTTTGCACCAATTTGGGTGGTACCGCAGGTATATTATTCCTGTCCCTTGTAAATCAGGGGACAGGATTTTTTATTTTGGGTGATTTTTATGAAGATATTATCTAAACGATGGCGACTTTTCTAAAGAAAATATAAAACAAAAACATATTTTTAAGGAGAATTTTTATGAACAAATATAAAGAATTTGATAATTATTTAAAAGAATTTCCCACAGAGGACGGCTATTTTGGCGAGTTTGGCGGCGCGTTTTTACCGCCTGAACTTGAACCCGCTTTTAAAGAGGCAAACGATTCGTATGAGGCAATTTGTCATTCCGCACAGTTTATCAACGAACTTCGCAGAATCCGCAAAGAATTTCAAGGTCGTCCCACACCTGTGTACCATTGCGAACGCCTTTCTAAACTCTTTGGCAATTGCCAGATTTATTTAAAGCGTGAAGATTTAAACCATACGGGTGCACATAAACTTAATCACTGTATGGGCGAGGGTTTACTTGCTAAATATATGGGCAAGAAGAAGTTAATAGCCGAAACGGGTGCAGGTCAACACGGTGTTGCCCTTGCAACTGCTGCCGCATACTTCGGTATGGAATGTGACATCTATATGGGTGAGGTTGATATTGAAAAACAACACCCCAACGTTATCAGAATGAAGATGCTCGGCGCAAACGTTATCCCCGTAACAAAGGGTCTTAAAACACTTAAAGAGGCGGTTGATGCCGCTTTTGATGCATATTTAAAGGAATATGACAACGCAATTTATTGCATAGGCTCTGCGCTTGGACCCCATCCTTTTCCGAAAATGGTAAGAGATTTCCAGTCGGTAATCGGTATCGAGGCGAGAGAACAGTTTTTGGATATGACAGGCATTATGCCCGACGCTGTTTGTGCCTGTGTCGGCGGCGGTTCAAACTCTCTTGGTATGTTCGTTCCGTTCCTTGCAGACCCCGTTGAAATCTACGGTGTTGAGCCGCTTGGTCGCGGTAGCGGAATAGGTGACCACGCCGCAACAATGCAGTTTGGCACCAAGGGTAAACTCCACGGCTTTGAAAGTTATCTCTTACAGGATGAAAAAGGCGAGCCATTGCCGGTTTATTCAATTGCAAGCGGACTCGATTATCCGGGTGTTGGCCCCGAACACGCATATCTGCGCGATGCCGAGCGCGTTAACTATGTCACCGCATCGGATGAAGAAGCAATGGAAGCATTCTTCCTGCTTTGCAGATACGAGGGTATTATCCCCGCTATCGAGAGTTCGCATGCCCTTGCATATGCTATTAAGTATGCCAAAGAAAAGAAAACAGGCTCAATCCTTGTTTGTCTTTCGGGCAGAGGCGATAAGGATATCGACTACGTATATGAAAACTACGGCTGTGGCGAACAGTTCAATTTAGGTAAATAAGTATATGTGACAAGCCCCTCTACATAGAGTTATGTAGGGGGGCTTTTTATGCGTTATATAATAGTATCAAAAAAACAAATAACGGCGGTTTTGGGCATTTTTTGCGCTTTAACAGTTGCCGTTGTCGGCTCGGTTCGTGTCTTCGCACAAAGCAATAAACGTCTGCCCATTTACTGCGTGGAAACCGAAGAAAAGAAAATAGCAATAAGTTTTGACGCCGCTTGGGGAAATGACGATACAGAACAACTTATAAATATTCTTGCAGAGTATGACGTGCCCGCAACCTTTTTCGTTGTCGGCGCGTGGGTGGATAAATATCCCGAATCGGTAAAACAACTTCACGACGCAGGGCATAGGGTGGAAAACCATTCGAATACGCACCCACATATGCCGAATTTAAGCACGGGACAAATGGTGGCGGAACTTACTGCCTGTAACGAAAAAATTGCGGCAATAACAGGGCGCACACCAAC
>JAFPBM010000047.1 GCA_017424125.1 Clostridia bacterium
CCCCGGCGACTGTATCTTCGTACCGAACATCAAAAAAGCGGTAGAAGAGGGAATAGAAACCGTAAAAGGATACGTCGTATCAAACGATGCACTAACAGAAATTACACTTCATATAGCAGGTCTTACCAAAAAGGAAAGAGAAATTTTGCTTTCTGGCTGCCTTATGAACTGGTATGCTAACGGCAATAAGGAGGACTAACCGTGGAAAAGATTAAAATGAACAAAATCGTCGAGATGGACGGCGACGAAATGACCAGAATTCTCTGGAAGATGATAAAGGACGAACTTCTTTGTCCTTTCCTTGAACTCAATACAGAGTATTATGATTTAGGGTTGCCTTACCGCGACGAAACCAACGACCAGGTAACGATAGACGCCGCAAATGCAATAAAGAAATATAAAGTCGGCGTAAAGTGCGCTACAATTACACCTAACGCACAGCGTGTTGAAGAATACGGGCTTAAAGAAATGTGGAAAAGCCCCAACGGCACAATCCGTGCAATTTTGGACGGCACCGTTTTCCGCGCACCTATAATTACTAAATGTATAAAACCTTACGTTAGCCGTTGGACCAAACCCATAACCATCGCACGTCACGCATACGGTGACGTTTATAAAGCAACAGAGTACCGCGTACCCGGTAAAGGCACGGCAGAACTTGTCTTCCACGGCGCAGACGGAACAGAATTTTCTGAAAAGATTTATGATTTTGAGTGCGCAGGTGTTCTGCAAGGTCAGTATAATAAGGATAGTTCAATAGAATCCTTTGCACGCGTCTGCTTTGATTATGCGCTTGATACCAAACAGGATATGTGGTTTGCAACCAAGGACACAATTTCAAAACAGTACGACCAGACCTTTAAGCTTAAGTTCCAGGAAATATATGAAAACGAGTATAAAGAAAAGTTTGAAGCGGCGGGAATTGAGTATTTCTATACCCTCATAGACGATGCCGTTGCACGTGTAATCCGTTCGGAAGGCGGATTCTTGTGGGTTTGCAAAAACTACGACGGCGACGTTATGAGCGATATGGTTTCAACCGCTTTCGGTTCACTTGCAATGATGACGAGTGTGCTCTTAAGCCCTGAGGGAAATTATGAGTACGAGGCAGCACACGGCACCATCACACGCCACTATTACCGTTGGCAGAAAGGCGAAAAACCGTCTTCTAACCCTGTTGCAACAATCTTTGCTTGGACAGGTGCTCTTAAAAAACGCGGCGAACTTGATGGCAATAAAGAACTTATGGATTTTGCGGAAAAGTTAGAAGCTGCTTGTATCGACACAATCGAATCGGGCGTTATGACGGGCGACCTTGCCTCACTTTGCGATATAGAGTGCAAAACTGTCAATAGTGAAGAGTTTATTGCCGCGATACGTAAAAACCTCGAAGCAAAATTAGGTATATAATATGTATATATTGGCTTCAGCATCACCCCGTAGGCGAGAATTGCTTTCTATGGTGGTGGATGAGTTTACGGTCTGCATTGCAGATTGTGATGAAACCTGTCCGGCACGCGTTCCACTTTTTGAACGTCCGCAGTTTCTATCGGAACTTAAAGCGCGTTCTGTTGCCGCTAAGCATAAACAAGATACAGTAATCGCGGCAGATACCGCTGTGTTCTTCGGGGACAAAATGCTCGGTAAACCCAAAGACGAAATAGAGGCAAAAGAAATGCTTAGTGCTCTTTCGGGACAAAAGCATAAAGTAGTTACGGGTTGCACCATTATAAAAGGTGAAAAAACCATTAGTTTTTCGGTTTTTACCGATGTCGAGTTCTATTCACTTACCGAAAACGATATAAATGAATATGTTGCTACGGGCGACTGCTATGACAAGGCAGGGGCATACGGAATTCAAAGCAAGGGCTATTTCCTTGTAAAGGGGATAGAAGGCGACTATTTCAACGTAGTCGGTTTACCTGTTGCAGAATTAAAAAAACACTTGTCCGCCGTAGAAAAACAACCATAACCCCCCGTTTTTATGTTGTTAATGCATAAAAAGTTTTTTAACATTTTTAAAATTTTTTGCAAAATTCCTATTGACAAATGAATATAAAACATATATACTTGCTTTAACGGATTAAATCGTTAAAATCAGGAGGAAACAAAAATGAAAAAGTTATTGGCAATTCTTTTAGCAGCATGCCTCGTATTTGCGTTTGCAGGCTGCGGTGAAAAGACTAGCGGAGACGCTATCAAACTCGGCGGCATCGGTCCTATCTCGGGCGCTGCAGCAGTTTACGGTCAAGCAGTTCAGCGTGGTGCTGAAATCGCAGTTGAGGAAATCAACGCACTTGACGGACTTAAGTTTGAGTTCAAAATGCAGGATGATGAGCACGACGCAGAGAAATCTGTTAACGCTTACAACTCCCTTAAAGACTGGGGAATGCAGATTCTTGTTGGTTCTGTAACCACACAGCCCTGTATCGCAGTTTCAACAGAGAGTAACGCAGACAACATTTTCGAACTTACACCTTCTGCATCTTCAACAGATGTTCTCGGTGGTCAGCCTGATGCTGACGGCAACGTAACCATTCAGCGTAAAAACAACGTATTCCAGATGTGCTTTACTGACCCCAACCAAGGTATCGCATCTGCACAGTACATTTTTGACCAGAAACTCGGTGAGAAAATCGGCGTTATCTACAACAGCGCAGATGCTTACTCAAAGGGTATCTATCAGAAGTTTATGAGCAAGGCTAAAGAACTCGGACTCAACGTAGTTGCAGAGGAAGCTTTTGCAAGCGATGACAACGCAGACTTTAACGCACAGCTCACAGCAATCAAAGCAAAGGGCGCAGACCTCATCTTTATGCCCATCTACTACACACCTGCTTCTTTGATTCTCGCACAGGCAGCACAGATGCAGTATGATGTTGATTTCTTCGGCGTTGACGGTCTTGACGGACTTTTGGGCGTTGAAGGATTTGATACTAAACTTGCAGAGGGCGTAATGCTTCTCACACCTTTCACTGCAGACGCAGAAGATGAGAAGACACAGAACTTTGTTAAGAAGTATAAAGAGAAATACGGCGAAGTTCCCAACCAGTTTGCAGCAGACGCTTATGACTGCGTATATGCAATCTATGAGGCTTGCAAGGCTCAGAACGTTACAGCAGATATGAGCGCTTCTGACATCTGCGATAAACTCGTTGAGCAGTTCACAAAGGCTGATTTCAAGGTTGACGGTCTCACCGGTAACGGTATGACTTGGTCCAACACAGGCGAAGTTTCCAAGTCTCCTAAGGGAATGAAGATTGAAAACGGCGTTTACGTTGGTCTTTAATTCAAAGTTTATTAATAAAAGGGGTTGACAATCAACCCCTTTTTTTATATATTTATATAGTATATTATTATTTTATATGGGGTGTTTTGATGGCGTTTTTAACGAATCTCATAAACGGCTTAAGCCTTGGTAGCGTATATGCCATAATAGCCTTGGGCTATACAATGGTATACGGTATTGCAAAAATGCTTAACTTTGCCCACGGTGACGTAATCATGGTCGGCGCATATATCGCCTACATAACAATGTCATCTTTGGGACTTCCGTCCTTTGTGGCAATAATTTTTGCAATGATTGTTTGTACCGTTTTAGGTATAGTAATCGAGCGTTTGGCGTACAAGCCTTTAAGACAGGCAACTTCACTTGCCGTTTTGATTACCGCAATCGGTGTCAGTTATTTTTTACAGAACGCGGCGTTGCTCATTTTCGGCAGTGCCCCCGTTAGTTTTCGTTCTGTTGTAAAAATTCCTGCACTTAAACTTTTCGGCGGTGAACTTATTGTAACGGGCGAATCTATGGTAACGGTTATCGCATGTATAATCATAATGATTGCACTTACCATATTTACCAAAAAGAGTAAAATGGGTAAAGCAATGCGCGCCGTTTCGGAGGATAAGGGTGCGGCAGAACTTATGGGTATCAACGTAAACGTTACAATATCTGCAACCTTTGCAATCGGTAGCGCACTTGCCGCTATTGCGGGTGTTTTGCTCTGCTCTGCATATCCTGTTTTGATGCCTACAACAGGTTCAATGCCCGGTATAAAAGCCTTTACAGCAGCCGTTTTCGGCGGTATCGGCTCAATTCCCGGCGCTATGGTTGGCGGACTTTTACTCGGCGTTATCGAAACGTTCAGTAAATTCTATATTTCAACCGAACTTTCGGATGCAATCGTTTTTGCCGTTTTGATTATTGTATTGCTCGTTAAACCGACAGGCATTCTCGGCAAAAAAATAAGTGAAAAGGTGTAGGTGGCAGATATGTTGAAATTCAAATCTCTAAAGAAAACCACCCGCACAGCCGTAACGTCATACGGAATAATCTTGGTTGCGTTTGCAATAATGTTTCCGCTACAACAGTTCGGACTTTTAAGCAACGCGATGGCGGGACAACTCGTTCCGATTTGTACATACATAGTAATGGCAATTTCGCTTAACCTCACGGTTGGCGTTTTGGGCGAACTAAGCCTTGGCCACGCAGGATTTATGAGTGTAGGCGCATTTTGCGGCGCAATCACGTCTTCGGCTTTGCAAGAGGTAATCCCCGCGGCACCGCTTCGCCTTTTGGTAGCAATAATAATCGGCGGTATCTTTGCGGGTATCGCAGGTCTTTTGGTCGGTATTCCTGTTTTGCGTCTGCGCGGCGACTATCTTGCAATCGTAACACTCGCATTCGGAGAAATTATCCGTAATATCATAAACTGTCTCTACGTCGGTGTTGATAAGCGCGGACTTCATATCAGCATGAAGGATATCGCATCACTCGGTATGGAAAACGGTAGGGTAATTATAAACGGACCGCAAGGCGCCGTTGGTATAACCAGAATATCAACGTTTGCATCGGGTATAGTGCTTATACTTTTCACACTTTTCATTGTGCTTAACCTTATGAATAGCCGCACAGGCCGTGCCATTACCGCTATTCGCGATAACAGAATTGCGGCAGAATCGGTTGGTATCAGCATTACAAAGTATAAATTAACCGCATTTATAACCTCTTCCGTTTTGGCAGGTATGGCGGGTGCTTTGTACGCTATGAATTTCTCAACAGTTGCCGCTAAGAAATTCGATTTCAATACGTCGATTTTAATTCTTGTGTTCGTTGTTTTGGGCGGAATGGGCAATATCACAGGCTCTATTATCGCAACAACAATACTTTATATGGTGCCCGAAATTCTGCGTGAATTCTCGGATTACCGCATGCTTATCTACGCAATAGTTTTAATTCTTGTAATGTTGTTCACGAACAGTGCAAAAGCCAAACTCTTCCGCGAGAGAGTGTTTGATTTTGTTTTGCGTAGAAAGAAAAATGAAGAAGAGGAGGGTGTAAAGAATGACTAAAATGGTACCCGTACCAAGCCGTGGTATAATACCCGAGCGTGACGTGGATAAAAGACCGATTCTTGAAACCCACCATCTTGGTATAGACTTTGGCGGACTTACCGCCGTTGACGATATTTCTCTTACCATAGGCAGAACCGAAATATCGGGCCTTATCGGACCCAACGGCGCAGGTAAAACCACTGTGTTTAATATGCTTACAAACGTTTATCAGCCCACCCGCGGTACAATTTTGCTTGACGGTAAACCAACCGCAGGTAAAACCACCGCACAGGTAAACCGTATGGGAATTGCGCGTACTTTCCAAAATATCCGCCTTTTCTCAAATATGTCGGTGCTTGATAACGTAAAGGTTGGTCTTCACAACGAAATTAAAGAAAACCTTTTCGCATCCGTAACACATGCTTTCGGTTATGTAAAAGCAGAGCGCAAAGCGCGTGAACGTGCACTCGAACTTCTTGACTTTTTCAGTATGGCAGATATGGCAGATGCCGAGGCGGGCTCGCTTCCTTACGGCGCACAACGCCGTCTTGAGATTGTTCGTGCTTTGGCTACCAATCCGGGCATTATTCTGCTTGACGAACCTGCCGCGGGTATGAACCCGTCGGAAACGGCAGAACTTATGGAAAACATCCGCCGTATACGCGATACGTTCGGCATTGCCGTATTGCTTATCGAACACGATATGAGCCTTGTTATGAATCTCTGCGAGGGTATTTGTGTGCTTGACCACGGTAAAGTAATTGCCAAGGGTTCGCCCGATGAAATCAAGCAAAACCCCGCGGTTATTGAGGCTTACCTCGGCAAGAAGAAGGAGGCGGAATAAATGCTTAAGGTTGATAATATCAACGTGTATTATGGAAAAATCCACGCTCTAAAGGACGTATCCTTAGAGGTTAAAGAAGGAGAAATCGTAGCGCTTATCGGTGCTAACGGCGCGGGTAAATCCACAACACTTAAAACAATTTCGGGCCTTTTGCGTTCCGAAACGGGCGGAATCACTCTGCTTGATGAGGATATTTCGCATACCGATGCCTATAAACTCGTATCAAAGGGTATGGCACACGTTCCGGAAGGACGCCGCATCTTTTTACAGATGACCGTACTTGAAAATCTTGAGATGGGCGCATACACGAACGATAAAGACGTAAAAGAAAAATTGGCAGACGTCTTCAAACGTTTCCCACGTCTTGAGCATAGAAAAAATCAGATTGCGGGTACACTCTCAGGCGGTGAACAGCAGATGCTTGCAATGGGCCGCGCACTTATGAGTAATCCGAAACTTTTGATGCTTGACGAGCCTTCAATGGGATTGGCGCCAATTCTCGTACAACAGATTTTTGATATAATCAAAGAACTTCACGCCGCAGGAACAACAATTCTTTTGGTTGAACAGAATGCGGAAATGGCACTCGCAATAGCAGACCGCGCCTACGTTCTTGAGTCGGGCAGAATAGCCCTTTCGGGAACAGGTAAGGAACTTGCAAAAAGCGATGCTATTAAAAAAGCCTATTTGGGCGGTTAAAGATAAAAGCACTAACCAATTGGTTAGTGCTTTTTAATTTATAAATTATCGGGATTAACTTTTGGTAAATTCCATCGGTAATGCGCCGCCAAAAACCTGAGTAGTACGATTGTAAAGAACCCGCAAACAACCGCAATCCATTCGGGTAAAAATCTGCCCACAATCAAGAATATGAGCGCACCCGCCGCAGACGCTACGGCATAAACGTGTTTTTTGAAAACGTCGGGCACCTCTGTACAAAAAACGTCGCGCAGAATTCCGCCACCCACCGCCGTAATAACACCAATGAATATTGTGGCGGTAATGTTTTTAGCACTGCTTTCTTCGGCAATCCTCGCACCCGTCATAGTAAAAACGGCAAGACCTATCGTGTCGGCAAGGAAGAGTATGTTGCGCTCGTAATTTTTAATCTCGGTTGTAACGCGCTTTCCAACAAGACCTATAATTATAAACGTTAAAACCGCACACGAGAGTGCAATTATTGCAAAAAGCGGACTTTTGAACGCGGTGGCGGGTGTGTTGCCCAAAACGGTATCACGTATAACGCCGCCGCCAACACCGGTTACAAGACCTAAAATTGCAACGCCGAAAAGGTCCATGCCGCGCTTAATGCCCTTAACCGCGCCTGAAATTGCGAAAGCAACGGTTCC
>JAFPBM010000048.1 GCA_017424125.1 Clostridia bacterium
CCGAACGGTCAGCATATTTGCACTTTCCAAGCGTTTAAGTATCGTGTAAAGCGTGGATTCGGATAACTCTAAATACGGTTTCATATCCTTAATAATCTTATATCCATAAGAATCCTCGTCTTTAATCGCCGCCAATACGCAAACGTCTAATAGTCCGCGTTTTAATTGAACATCCATACAATACCTCCCATCACATAATACATCGTAACACGAAGTATATATTTTGTCAAGAAAAAAACAGTACAGCGTGATGCTGTACTGTTTTGCTGTTATTCATTATAACCGTTTGGATTATTCTTTTGCCAACGCCAAGTGTCTTCACACATTTCTTTAATGCCTTTTTCGGCTTTCCAACCAAGCGTCGTGTGTGCCTTTTCAGGATTTGCATATACTGTTGCGGGGTCGCCGGGGCGGCGGGGTGCAATAACGTAAGGAACGGTAACGCCCGATGCCTCTTCAAATGCGCATTTAAGTTCCAAAACGCTGCATCCGTTGCCTGTGCCGAGGTTGAACGCCTCACATCCCGTGTTAGAGAGCACCCAGTCGGTTGCCTTTGCGTGTCCGTTTGCCAAATCCACAACGTGAATATAGTCGCGTACGCCTGTGCCGTCGACAGTGTCGTAATCGTTGCCGAATACGTTAAGTTTTTCAAGTCTGCCAACCGCAACTTGCGAAATGTATGGCATAAGATTGTTGGGAATTCCGCGCGGGTCTTCGCCAATTTTTCCGCTTTCGTGTGCGCCGATGGGGTTGAAGTACCTAAGCAGCGCAATTGACCATGTGTTGTCAGACGCATAAAGGTCGCGCAAAATTTCCTCAATAAAATATTTCGTTCTGCCGTAGGGGTTAATAGCGCCAAGCGGCATTGTTTCAACAAGCGGCATTTCTTCTTGCGTGCCGTAAACGGTTGCCGAAGAACTGAAAACAAGGCGTTTTACCGAATATTCTTCCATAACCTCTAAAAGATAAATTGTGCTTATAAGGTTGTTATCGTAATACTTTAGCGGAATTTTGCAGGATTCGCCAACGGCTTTAAGACCTGCAAAGTGGATTACCGCATCAATAGCGTTTTCACTAAATATTTTACGAAGAGCATCTTTGTCGCGCACGTCGTTTTCATAAAACTTAACGGTCTTTCCCGTGATTTCCTCAACGCGTTTCAAAGATTCTTTGTTAGAGTTATCAAGATTATCAACAACAATCACGTCATAACCCGAAGCCATCATTGAAATTAGGGTGTGGCTACCAATATAGCCCGCACCGCCTGTTACTAAAACTGCCATAAAATACCTCCTGTGGTTCAATATGTTTATTATACAATATTAGTATTAAAAATAAAAGTCTTTTTTTGTCGGTTTACAAGAGGGGAAAAAGGTGGTATAATGAAAAAAATGCTTTTTGGGAGAACGCTATGAAGTATCATATTAGTTCAAATGCCCTGTGGAGTGCATTTCCTGTGCCCTCTTCGGTGGTGGATAATCATATAAAAATGGCAGGGGCACTACAGCTTCGTGCCTTGCTTTGCGTTTTCCGAAATCCTGCTGAGGAAATCAGCGCCGAAAAGATAGCGTCTACGCTTTCTGCAAACACTGCCGACGTTGAGGATGCTTTAACGTTTTGGGCAGAATGCGGTGTTCTATCTTCAGAAAAAGGCGAAACCGTAGTAGTTGAGAAACCTGTTGCAGAACCTAAAAAAACCGTTCGTGCCGCAACCGTTAAACCTACAAGGGAAGAGGTAGCAAAACGCGGAATGGAAAGCCCCGAAATCACATTTTTACTGCGCGAGGCAGAGGGTAAATTCGGCAGAGCACTGCGCCAAACCGAAGCCTCAACACTTGTCTGGCTTTGCGATGACGAGGGTATGAGCATTGCCGTACTTTTAATGCTTGTCGAGTTTGCGGTAAGCGACGGCAAGGCAAATATCGGTTACATAGAAAAAACCGCGCTTTCTTGGCTCGACAGTGGCGTTTGCGATATAGCGGGTGCGGAACAAAAAATCAACGATATTTATAAAAGCCGTTCTTGTTGGGGCATTGTTTCAAAAGCGTTTGGAATTGACCGCCGTATGCCCAGCAAAAAGGAAGAGGAATTTTCTCTGCGCTTCGTGGGCGAGTGCAAAATGAGCACCGAACTTTTGCGCGAAGCGTATAACAGATGTATAGATGCTACGGGTAAATTTTCTATTCCGTATATCACGAAAATACTTGATAAATGGTATAAAAACGGCGTCAAGAAAATTGAGGATATTACTGAAGACGGCAAAAAGGGTAAAGACTCTATTGCCGCATACGATACCACCGTGTTTGACAGTATGTTAAGCGCGATTGATAGGGATTGAGGTGAGAAAATTGGGATTTTTTTCGGGCACGTACACACGCGCGTTTGAAATCAAAAAAGCCGAGCGTTATAATGCCGAGGCACAGTATGAAAAGGCGGTTTCAGAACTAAAAACGGCAAATCCGCGTTTTACGGAACTTGAAATGGAACAGCAAAACGTGGCAGCGCGCATTGCTATTGCTGCAATATCGGGCGATAAAAAGGCACTTGAAACCTTAAGGGCAAAAAGTGAGGAAATAGCGAAAGAAAAACAAAAACTTCTCGGCGGCACCACTTTTCCGCAGATTGAATATACCTGTAAAAACTGTAACGATACAGGCTATATAAACGGAAAAATCTGCCCATGCGTTGTAGAGATTGCAAAGAAGATGGCATATAAAGAACTCTCAGAAGAAATGCCGCTTGATACTTGCCGATTTGATAATTTTGACCTTAAATATTATAAAGACAAGGCAGAAGAGGGCGTGTCACCTAAAAAGCGTATGACGCAGGTGCTTAAAATCTGTCGCGAATTTTCGCTAAAGTTTAAGGAAAACGGGCAGAACCTTTTGCTTCTTGGCAAAACGGGACTCGGTAAAACACATCTGTCACTTGCCATAGCGAACGAGGCGGTAGCATCGGGCAGTTCGGTTATCTACGGCAGCGCGCAAAACCTTATAAATAAGGCGGCGGGTGAACAGTTTTCATATTCGGGCAGTACAGAGGTAATAGACAGTCTGCTCGGTTGTGATTTGCTTATTATTGATGATCTCGGCACTGAGATGAGCACAAGTTTTTCACAGTCGTGTATTTATAATATCATAAATACAAGAATTCTCAAAAAACTGCCTACCGTAATCAGTACTAATCTGACACTTTCGGAAATTGCTGAAAAATATACCCCTCGCGTGTCTTCAAGAATTATGGGCAGTTATACGCTCTTGCAGTTTTTAGGCGCCGATATCCGCCAACAAAAAGCACTTGCAAATATGAAATAATAAAACGGGACGTGGTTGCGTCCCGTTTTTAATGAGCATTGAATATTTTCGGTGCCGCGCAAGCGACACGTTATTTCTTACTTATTACCTAAAAAAAGAACGCGTATTAATGCGCGTTCTTTTTTTATTGCCACGGCGTCCAGCCGTTCATTGTATCTTTATTGGGGTCGGAGGTAGCAGACTGTACGGCACTGCTTTGCTGTGTCTGACTGCTGCTTTGCGGTTTGCTGCTTGATTGCGGCTTACTGCTTTGAGAGTTTACCGTGACAGAGCCTGTTTCAAAATCGATTTCGATTTCGGGGTTTGCGAAATCTTCATCGTTTATAACGTCCTCGCCGACCGTTTCTTCCGAAAGCGTGTCGCTTGACACGCTTTCGGTACTTTCAGTTTTTTCTGTGCTTTGTGCCGTTTGCGACTGACTGCTATCACTGTCTATGTAAACCTTTACGTCGGCTTTACACGCGGTTAAGACAAACGTTAATGCCAAGCACGCACAAAAGCAAATTGCTTTTTTCAGCATCATTAGCCACCGATGACGATGTCGTCGTCAAGAAATCCTGACAATGTAAATTCAGGGTCCTTACCGCCGTCTGCGCCGTCATATTCGCCTGCGCAGATATCGGATTTTGCTAAAAGAGAGATAACTTTAATCTCAGGAATGTTATATATGTTTTTCATTATATTCTTCCTCCTTCTCTCTTAGTTCTGTGCGGATAAAAGTTTGTTGTAGTTATTGGTTTTGATTTCGTTAGAGAACTCTAACTTGCCGCCCTTGGTTACGTAACCTACTGCGGTGAAGTTAACGTCTGCGTAGTTTGCTGCAATGCTGTGAACGCGAACGGCGTACTGAAGTTCGGTGTTAGCGCTGTTTTTCCACATATAAGTCTTACGCGGAACGTTGATTACAACAACGGATTCGCCGCCGTTATTGAGTTTTACAGCCGCGCCATCTGTAACGTTTGCTTTTTTGAGAGCTTTGTAGATTGCATTCAAAACTTCTGCTCTTGTCTTTGTGGGGAATGTTTTGCGGAACTTTTCAAAATTGCCACGGAAGACGAGTGTGCCCTGTGCACCGTTTTTATCTACGTTCAGGTTATCGGTAATTAAAGAACCGAACTGAATACCTGTTTTAGCATCGTCTGCATCGGTCTTTGCAGATGCACCGAATGTGCCAACGTTACCTACGGGATAACGGAAATATTTGTAATTAACGTTACCTGCGTTTGCAACAAAGTATTGTCCGTTGTCAAGTTTTTGAACATAATCTTTAGCAGAATCCATTGCCACGCCGTACGGAATGAAGTAGCCTTCTTTTTCGGGAAGGTTAATCATTTGGTTATCAACTGTTGTGGTTACGGTTTCGGTTGCATCAACAAGGTTTGTGTTGACAAGTTTGCCCGCTGCTATACTTTCTTCACCGTATGTAGCGCTAACTTTTCTTAATTCAAAGTCATCAACAAATGTTTTACGACCAAAATACAAATTCCAAACAATATCTAACGGTGCATCGCCTGTGCGGATAAGGTAAACAACTCTACCCCAAGCGTTTCTTCCAATACCACCAAAACTTTCTTGAGCCTTTATTGTTGATTTTCCCGGTGTGAAAATAGCAGAACCCGTCCATGCTCCGTCTGCTGTGTCTTTTACCCAAG
>JAFPBM010000049.1 GCA_017424125.1 Clostridia bacterium
AGTTGCAAACGCGCTCAAAATCATTAAAAAGCGTTTCGCCCACCGACAAAAGATTGCCCTCTTCAATACTTTTTATAAGTTTTTCCACGTCGCCGCGGCGGTCTGTAAGCCCCGATTGGTCGAGTTTTTTATACATCTCACCCGTAGAAGATTTTATGCCGTCTTTTATAATAACGAGCGCACAAGACAGCGCCTTAACGGGTGTAACCTTTTCACCGATTCCGTCGACCAAGAGCGTGCCGCCCCTTAAAAACAGCGGAACATCGGCACCGAGTGTTAGTGCAATTTTTTCAAGTTTTTCATTGCTGAACGGTTTGCCGTATATGTGGTTGAGTGCCAAAAGCACAGCCGCCGCATTACTGCTGCCACCACCAAGGCCTGCAGCCAACGGTATTCTTTTTTCTATGTGTATTCTTGCACCGCCGAAGCGCGAAAACGCCTTTGCCGCAGCAAAACATATATTTTCCTCTCCGCAAGGTGCGCCGTCTGACGTCACGCTTATAAATTCGTGTTCTTGCACCGTCACAGTATCAAAAAGGCTTACGGTTTGCATAACCGAAGATATGTTATGATAGCCATCGCCGTTAACGCCGTAGACCGAAAGCGCAAGATTAATTTTTGCATTGCTTTTTACAGTTAAACGATTAGAAATTACGGGCATTACATCGCCGCCTTTTCAATTACTTCCCTGATTTTTTCTGCGCCGTCACCATTTTGTGCCGAGAATGGTATGAAGTTATCGTCACCCAAAATCTCTCTCATACGCTCACACGCGGCCTTATATTCGGTTTTATTGAGTTTATCGCTTTTGGTAAGCACAACGGTAAAAGGAATTTCCATTTGTTTTAAATAGTCTATCATATCAAGGTCGAAATCGCTAGGCGTATGGCGCATATCGACAAGTTGGAAGGTCATTTTAATGTTTCTGCCGCTACCGAAATAGGTTTCCATCAAATCCGCCCATCTTAGACGTTCAGCATTGGCAACCTTGGCATAGCCGTAACCCGGCAAATCGACAAGACGGACGCCGTCGGTACTGTAAAAATTTATTGTGACGGTTTTGCCCGGTTTAGTACTGACACGCGCAAGACTTTTTCTGCCTATCACGCGGTTTATAAGCGAAGATTTGCCGACGTTTGAACGACCCGCAAAACAAATTTCCGCCACATCGGACGGGGGCAACTGATTAGCCGTACCAAAAGCGGCTTCAAACTGTATTTTATTATAGTTCATAACTTCCCCCTAAAACATTGTCTTATACATTGGCGATGATGCCATTGAAACAAAATCATTATGAGTGACTATTATATGGTCGTAAAGCACAACGTCGATTTGTTTTAGTGCTTCTTTTACGCCCGTCGTCACTACTATATCACCCTGTGACGGTAACGCAGTACCGCTTGGGTGGTTGTGGCATAGCACGACTATATTTGCGCTATGTTTGATAACCGATTCTACAATTTTTCTCGCACTGATACCGACCGAAGCAATATCACCCGTTGCTACGATTTCAAAACCTATAATCTCGCCCGCGGGTTTCAAGAAAAGCAGTCCTACCGTTTCTTCTTTATATTCTCTGAATCTTCTTACAAGATAATTGCCCATTTCGTCCCGACTGCGAAGAAACTG
>JAFPBM010000050.1 GCA_017424125.1 Clostridia bacterium
ATCTCTATACCTTCGTAATCAAGCATTTCCATAATACCCGCGGGGGTACAGGGCAAAAAATCAAAATTGCCTGTCATTATCTTGCCAACGTTCACAGGGTGGAAAGCATCGACGTCCTTCAAAGGTGAAATTGCATCGATAACTGCTTGTTCGTCAAGTCCTTTCGGCAACGGCAACTGACAAAGTATGCCGTTTACCGTTTTATCGGCATTGAGTTTTTCTATAAGGGCAAGTAATTCTTCCATTGTAGTGGTTGCGGGGAGTGCAAACTTTAGCGAACGAATTCCCGTATATTCACAAGCGCGTTCCTTGTTTGCAACGTATATTTGGGATGCGGGGTCATCGCCGACGATTATAACGGCAAGACAAGCCTCTATTCCCTTTTCTTTAAGCGAATTTATTTCCGCCCTAACACTATCTTTTACCGCGGCGGATATTTTTTTGCCGTCTATAAGTTTTGCCATAATTATTCCTCTGTTTCTACCTGTTCAATTTCTTCTGCTTTTTCGTTTTCCGCAAACATTGAAACGTATTCTGCGTTATTTTCGGCGTCAATTTTTCTCTTGCGATATATAACTATAAGTGCTATAGCGGCACCTATGCAAATCACGAAAGAAAGAAGTGAAGACACTCGGATTACACCGAACATATAAAGGCTATCGGTACGCAAAAGTTCTATAAATCCACGTTCGAAACCGTACCACACGCAATAACTAAGTATAATTTGTCCGCTGAATACGCGTTTTTTGCTTATAAGGTGTAAAACAAGTGCGCCGAGTAAGCACCACAAAGACTCATAAAGGAAGCAAGGATGTGCCAAAACGCCCTCGCCCAGTTCGTTTGCGACCGCCTCACTCGTCATACCGAACCAATCGCTTCCCGTAGCGGTACCGAAAGCCTCCTGATTCACAAAATTGCCCCATCTGCCGATGCCTTGTCCGAGCAAAAATCCGATTGACGCAATATCAAAAGCATCAAGAATATTAACCTTGCGGATATAGCACATCAAAGCACCCGAAAGCAATGCGCCAATTACTGCGCCGTATATTGCAAGACCTGCAAATCCACCTGAAGAAAAGTTGAAAAATTCTGTGATTTTCATATCCTCGCTGAAAATTATATAATAAAGTCTTGCCGAAAGAATTGCAACAGGGGCTGCAACCAATACGACGTCTAAAAGGCGGTCAAGATTGAGACCGAAGCGTTTTGCGTTAAAATACGCGTACACGAGTGCCGCTAAAAAGCCGAGAGCAATTATTATTCCGTACCAATAAACGTTCCATCCGCCCATTATCGGTAAGGTGAATGCAACGGGTTTTATTGGAATATTTATGCCAAAAATTGTAACGTCATAAACCATTTTTACCACTCCTATTATTTGGGATAAACCACAGACAATACGGTTTTTTGGGGGTCGAGAAGTTTTAGTCTTTCCTCGACATCTGCCTTTTTAAGGTCTTTTAGAATTTTAATATCGTCATACGGTCCGTTATCGAACATTGCACAATCGACAAGCCCCATAACGATACCCTCTACACCATTATAACGCTTTATAGCTGTGCCGTAAAGACTTCTTCTTGCAGATTCAAAAAGTTCGTCGTCTATACCGTCTTTTTTAAGGCGCTCAACCTCGGCTTTTATAGCGTCTGCAACGTCTTTGGGATTATCTGATTCGCCTTGCCAAATGGGTGTTGCATAACCATTGCCTTGAAAATACTCGCTATCGAACTCATAATTCACAAGGTTTTTATTTATTAGTTCTTCAAAAAGCGGTGACGTATCGCCCGATATAACGTCGAGCAGAATTTCACTGCAAAGGCTGTCTTTGAGTGAACGTTCGCCGTCGCATTTTTCTTTGTAACCAAAGCAGAAAACAGGTTTTGCAATCTCCATTTTCCTCTCTACGTAGTCTTTTACAATTTCATCAGGTTCTGAGAAAGTATCACGCTCAATCGTTACGGGGGTTGACGGTTTTATACCGTTTTTAATACGCTCTATAACCTTATTTGTATCTACGTTGCCCGCAACGCAGATAAACATATTCGAGGGGTTATAAAAGGTTTCGTAACAACTGTATAAAAGCGGTGCGTTAATCTTTGCTATGGATTCCACCGTACCCGCAATATCAATCTTAACGGGGTGGTTTTTATACATTGCTCCAAGCATTGAGAAAAGCACACACCAGCCAACGTTATCGTCATACATACGGATTTCCTGACCGATTATTCCCTGCTCTTTTTGAACTGTTTGCTCTGTAAAATAGGGGTTTTGCACAAAATCAAGCAAAATATCTAAATTTTCGTAAAATCTATCGGCACAGGAAAAGAGATAACAGGTGCGGTCAAACGAAGTAAACGCGTTGGCGTTTGCACCCGTTGCCGAAAAGCGAGAAAAGGCATCGCCGTCTTCGCTTTCGAAAAGTTTGTGCTCTAAATAATGGGCAATACCCTCGGGCACTTTGACCTTTTCGCCGCCGTTTTTAGAAAAAGCGGTATCAATAGAGCCGTATTTTGTACCGAAAATGACGTAATTTGTATTAAAATTTTTCTTTTCGGTTATAAATATTTTAAGTCCGTTATCAAGAACTACTTTGGTGCAGTTTTCGGGAACGGATACACCCTTTATAAATGTTTTTTCCATTATTTATCCTCCGGCAACAACATATAAGTTACAAGCGGTGTAACATTATTAGCCGCCTTTACTACGTCTTCACGCGTTACTTGTTTTATAAGTTTAGTAAGTTCTGACGGTGAAGATACCGAACTATCGAAAGCACGCGACGTATAAAAAGCGTTTAGTGTAGAAAGACTGTCTTCAAGCGATTTTACGCTATCGCAAATGCCGATAATTGATGCAGAAAATTCGTCATCCGTAAACTCGCCTTTTTTCATAATTTCAAGTTGGTTCAGTATTTCCTTTTTTGCCTTTTCTGAATTCTCTGCCTCTACGCCCGAATCAACAAGCATAAATCCCTTATTTTTGACCGCCTGACAGGCACAATAATAGCAAAGACTCATCTTTTCGCGTACATTAGTAAAAAGGCGTGAATACGGTCCGCCGCCAAAAATATCAGCCATTACGGTTGTTGCGGCTGTATCGCGTTCTGCTTTTACTTCACCAAGAGAAAATCCCATAACAAGTTTACCTTGTGATACAGACATATAGTCGGTTTTTTCTTCCGTTTTAAATGCTGGTGTATTAAACCCTTTAAATTCTGTAACGTTATCACGCTTGATTGCCGAGAAAGCCGAAGAAACGGCGTTCCAAAGTCCGTTTGGCAATTTTGCGCCGATTACGTTTACGCGGATAAAGGCTGTACGAAGCATACGCTCCCAAGCATTATAAAGGTCGTATCCTGTTACCTTTTCCATTTTCATTTCTTCGCCGTAGCGCGATACACCGTAAGGGTCATCACCAAAAAGCATTGACACAGCCTTGGCGCGGGCAAAACCGCGTTTATCGTTGATTTCGCCCTTTATTCTGTCAAGCATCTGCAGTTTTTCGCGGTTTACATCGGTTTCTCTAAAACTCTCGTTTTCGAGCGCGGGATTGAATATTAGTGACGCCAAAAGTTTTGCCGCCTCGTTCACGACACCCTCGCCGTCAAGCGTGTATTGGTCGTTTATTACGCTTATGGCAATATTGAGACACTGATAATCCATCATTTTTGAGTTGCTTGTGCTGAGTGTAGCGCCGTAGAGATTTCCGAGTTTTATATTGAGTTTTCTGAAATTATCATATTCTTCCGAGCAACTCGAAAGAACGTATGGCAAAAGTGCATTTTCTTCATACGTTTCGTGCATAAGCGGAAGATAAAAATTAAACGATACAAGTGTTGTATTAAAGCGCGAGTTTTCTACAAACAAACCCTCTACGCCGTGTGCAAGTTTTGTTATCTCGGGCAAAATTATTCCCTCCGTTAATTATAATAGTTAATAGTATTGTAACACAAAATTAACTTAAGTGCCATATAAAAATAATAATTTTATGTTATTATATTACAAAAGAGGTGATTTTTTGAAAAACAACAAAAAAAGAGGCGTTATATTTCCGACACGACTGATAGTTTCTTCGGTTATGATACTTATTCAGTTTTTCTTGTTTTTTTATATGCTTTATTCCCTTTCAAGCAAGGTGATTGGATTTTATTTTTTTATACAGTTTTTAAGTATTATTCTTTCAATTACAATTATAAACAGCAGAAGCAACCCGACGTATAAAATATCCTGGATTATTTTTATACTGCTTGTGCCGTTTATTGGTGTTACCGCCTATCTGCTTTGGGGTGACGGCAGAATTTTTCCGCATTTGCGAAAACGAATGGAAAAAAGCGAAGCACACTATAAAAATCTTTTTCCGCAAGATGAAAAAATTAAAAACAGGCTTTTATACGAAGACCTTTTGCACGCAAGGCAGGCGCTTTTTTTATCGAATGAATCTGAATATCCGCTATATTCCTCCACAAAAACCGAATATCTTTCGCCTGGTGAAACAGTTTTTCCGCGCTTGTTAGCAGAACTTTCTGCCGCGCAAAAATACATTTTTATAGAATTTTTTATTTTAGCCGAGGGCGAAATGTGGGAAAGCATTAGAAAAATTCTAAAAGAAAAGGTTAAAAGTGGCGTTGACGTGCGGATTATTTTTGACGATTTTGGCTCGATTAGCCGACAAAGCAAAGGGTTTATTAAAGAACTTCAAACTGACGGCATTAAAGTTTGTGCTTTTAACAAAATACGTCCGTCCGTCGATATTTTTATGAACAACCGCGACCACCGAAAGATTGTCGTGGTTGACGGGCGCGTTGCTTTTACGGGCGGTATTAATATCGGTGACGAATATATAAATAAAATCGAACGGTTTGGGTATTGGATGGACTGTGCCGCTGTGTTTATAGGCGATGCGGCAAGAAGTTTCTCAATTATGTTTATGAGTATGTGGACCTTTATTACGGGAGAAGTGCTTGACGGTAAAAAGTACATTTTTGACCACAAAGAAAAGCACGACGGATTTGTGCTTCCCTACTGTGACGGACCTCTTAACAAACGCAATCCTGCCGAGGAAATTTATATGAAGATTATAAGCACGGCACAAAAATACGTATATATTGCCACGCCTTATCTAATAATAGACAATACTATGCTTCACAACCTTTCCCTCGCGGCAAGAAGCGGAATCGACGTAAGGATTATAACACCTAAAAAATGGGACAAATGGTACGTACACCCCGTTACGCAACAAAATTACGAAACACTGCTTGAGTCAGGTGTAAAAATATATGAATACACCCCCGGTTTTATCCATTCAAAACTATTCCTGTCGGACGACTGTGTTGCAACTGTTGGCAGTATAAACATGGATTACCGCAGTTTTTTCGCCCATTTTGAGTGCGGTGCGTGGATTTGTAAATCAGAAGCGGTATTTGAAATTAAAGAACACCTTTTAAGCCTATTTGAGCAAAGCGAAGAAATCGTTTTGGCAAAATGGAAGAAACGTCCGCTTTTACTAAAAATAAAGCAACGTGTGCTGAGTGTTTTTTCACCCTTTATGTAAAATGTTGACAGATGCGCAAAAATAATATATAATGCTTTTAGAAAGGCGGTTGATTTTATGAAAAAGTTTTTATCGTTTATTTCCACAGTTGCAGGTGTTTTTGCATTGTTTGCGGCGGCTGCTTTGGTTTTTGACCGCTTGTTTTACAAAAACGGTCCTGCTACGGAATACATCAGTTGCGACTGCAATGAAGATGACGAATAAGTTTTAATCACTATAAAACCCCGTGGGAAATCCACGGGGTTTTGTTTTATTTATTTTCTTTATACTTTTTAACGGCGTTCGCTATTAAAAGATAATCGTTTGTAAGGATTGTATCTACGCCCATTTTGAGAAATTCTACCGCTTCTTCCGGCTCATCCGACCAGAAAACATTACAGATAATGCCGTTTTCGTGGGCTTTATCTATCATCTCTTTATTGAAAAAACCTTTGAAAAGTTGCACCTTTTTACAGTCGTACTCAATAGCGTTTTCAACTATGTTCCAACCGTCGTCACCAGCGCCCATACACCTTGTAATATCGGGTGCTATCTCACGTGCAAGACGCATAAAGTTCTTGTTTCCGCACATAAAATAAACGTATTGTTTACAATCGTACTTTTCAATAAGCGCTACAATTTTTCGAAGCGCCTCTTCATCATATTCACCCACGAAATCGGGGGTTTTAATGTGAATATTCATTATGGTATGACCTGCGAATTTTTTGAGGACTTCTTCAAATTTTAATATTTTGAGTCCCTTAAAATGCTCGTCACATTTAAATCCAAAATCAAATTTCAGCAATTCTTCATAGGTGTAATCAGAAATTTTGCCTGTACCGTCTGAAACTCTGTCAAGAACTTCATCGTGAGAAGAGACTATCTCTCCGTCCTTTGTAACCCAAAGGTCAAGTTCAATTTCCTCTGCACCGAGTGCAACCGCAGAGCCGTATGCCGCCATACTGTTTTCGGGTGCTACGGTATTAAATCCTCTGTGAGCGCAGACGCGGGGGTACGCCATTTTCCAATCGGGATTGACTATCGCGCTGCCGCTGTTGCGATATTTCCACGGACGGCGGCCTTTTTCAATATACTCATAATGTGCGGCGTCGGGATTGCCGAAGCCTGCAGGTTTATAGTATTTCTTCATCGGGTCAATATCGACCGTTTCAAGTCCTACGCGGCTTTTCATATCTAAAAGCATTTCACCGTCGGGCGCTACAACACAACTGCCGCCGCCGATATTCGTAGCCTCACCCATACTTACCGACGAACGTACAACGTAAGCGTTGGTATTATAAGCACAAAAACGGTTAATAGTTTCAAGCGCGCTCTGCTTATCGCTGCGCTGATGCGAACAACCTATGATTATATCGGGTTTTTGACGCGCGATTGCGGGAAAAATCTCATAAAAATAAAAATCGTAACAGGTTAAAAATGCGTATCTTATACCGTCTATTTCGATAATCTGCGGTACCGAATGTTCATAGGTATAATCGCTTACAAGTTTATAATTCGAGATTTCGCCCGGTGTTAGGTGTTGTTTATGATACGTACCAGCAAGGTTACCGTTTCTATCTATTGCGAAAGTGGTATTATAGAAGCCTTTTTCCAACTTTTCGTGTCCGTTAAAGAAAACTACCGCATTACAGCGTTTTGCGGTTTCGACAGCCTTTTTATAAAGTCTGTCGAAAAACATTTCGTACGCTTTTATTACTTCCGTTTCCGAGTGCGCCATACAAGGTGTATCGGCAGATTCAGGAAAAACGATTAAATCCATTGTTTCATCACAAGAATCAAATGCATCCATTTCCCAACGGAAATATTCTTCTGCTTTTGAAAAATCAGTTGAATACGGCGGTTGTACTATACAAACTTTCATATTTTCACGTTCCTCTCTTTTCATAAAAATATTCTACACCAAGCGTTTTTTCTTGTCAATGAAAGGAATAAAAGTTTTTTGGAAAATAATAATATAAATATGGAGGGAAATCAATGGAAAAATATAGTTATAAAGAGTTTTCGTTACAACTTGAAAAGAAACTGTCACATAATTTCGGCATAACGCCCGAACAGGCATCGGACGAATTTTTTTACAAAGCATGTGTGCTTGTTTTGCTTGATGTTATGCGTGAACGCAAAGCCTTATTTCAAAAAGCGACCGATGACGCCGAACACAAGCGACTTTATTATCTTAGTATGGAATTTCTTATGGGACGTTCGCTTAAAAACACTATCTATAACTTAGGTCTTGAAGATGCCATACGCAAAGCGCTTTCTAAATACAAGGTTAAACTTGAATCGCTTTACGAACTTGAGCCCGACGCGGGACTTGGCAACGGCGGTCTTGGCCGTCTTGCCGCCTGTTTTTTGGACTCTCTTTCTACGGGTGGTTACCCCGCTATGGGTTACTGTATTAAATACCAATTTGGTATTTTTCGTCAAAAATTAGTTGACGGATGGCAGACCGAGATGCCCGATTTTTGGCTACCCGGCGGTAGTGTATGGCTTGAACAACGCCCCGGTAGTGCGGTTGACGTTAAATTCGACGGATATATTGACGAGAGTTGGGACGGCAACTTTCACCACGTTACACATAGAGATTACAACGCGGTACGCGCGATGCCTTATGACCTTTTGGTTGCGGGCAAGGACGGCAAAACGGTCAATATTTTGCGCCTTTGGAGTGCCGAAAGCCAAAAAATTGATATGGCGGCATTTAACCAGGGTGACTACCTGCGTGCGGCAGAGCAACAGGCTATGGCTGAATCCATAAGCAAGGTGCTTTATCCCGAAGATAATCATATGGAGGGTAAGGCGCTGAGACTTCGTCAGCAGTATTTCCTTGTTAGTGCCTCTATTCAAGATATTTTGCACAGGCACTTACACAAATACTCTACCCTTGAAAATCTACCCGACAAGGTAGCAATTCATATCAACGATACCCATCCCGCCCTATCTATCCCCGAACTTATGAGGTTTTTGCTCGACGAATGTGGCTACGGATGGGATAAGGCTTGGGACATTGTAACGCGAACGGTCGCATACACCAACCACACCGTTATGAGCGAGGCGCTTGAATGTTGGCAAGAGTCTATGTTCAAACACCGTCTTCCCCGCGTTTATCAGATTATTAAGGAAATTGACAATCGTTTTCGTGATGACGTTTTGCTTAAAACGGGTGACAGTGCACTTGCAGAGCGCACGGCTATTATCAAAAACGGTATGATTCATATGGCAAATCTTTGTGTCGCTTCGTGTCACAGCGTTAACGGTGTTTCCAAACTACACAGTAAAATTCTTACCGATTCGCTCTTCAACGATTATTACAAATTAACGCCACACAAGTTCAAAAACGTAACAAACGGCATTGCACACCGCCGTTGGCTTTGTCAGGCAAACCCCGCGCTTACTGAGTTCCTTATAGAAAAAATCGGTGACGGATTTATTATGGACGCCGAAAAGTTATCTGCACTTGCC
>JAFPBM010000051.1 GCA_017424125.1 Clostridia bacterium
CACATTTCTTGGGTAAGTTCAAACCAAGATTTTCATGAGTGGGATTAAGAACTGCTGTCTGCTCTGTATCAAACTCCAAAATCGGTATTTCGTTTTTAATAATAGCCATACTATCTCTCCGTCAAATTCTTATTTATCGGTTAGTTATATTATAGCACGACTTGACTAACAAAGAAAGGAAATATTAAAAACACCCATAGTTTTTTAAAAAACTATGGGTGTTTTCGTATCTTGTTGTACTGTCCCTTACTGTACGACTCTTAGGTGCTGTTTTTTATTGTTCTACAATAAGTTCTTTAATTGAGCGATAGAGATAATCACCGTTTTCAAGCAGTTCGGGGCGTTTGATTGCAATGCCTTCGCCCTTTACAACGCTGTGTTCAGGGTCATCAGCCATTATAACTTCGGTGCCTATATATTCGGATAAAAGTTTATCGAATCCGCTTATGCGGGCGCCACCGCCTGTTAGATAAAGTCCGTCTTCTTTTATATCACCCACAACGTCGGGTGCAGTGCGTTCAAGCACCGCTCTTACCTCGTTACAAATAGTATGTAAGGTGTCATATATCGCCTCATAAACCTCACTTGATGAAATTTCAAAGGTTTGTGGAAGACCTGTCAAAAGGTTTCTGCCCTTTGCCACCATAGAAACCTCAAGCGGACGCTTATAGGCACAACCAAGTTGTTTTTTAATCTCCTCTGCCGTAAGGGGTCCTATTAAAACGTTATATTCTTTTTTTACGTAGCGTATAATCTGCTCGTCCAAATCGCGCGAGGCAAGTTTAAGCGATTCGCACTCAACAATGCCGCCCATTGAAATGGTTGCTATATCGGTACAACCAGCGCCGAAATCCACCACCATGCTACCGTGCGGTTTTGAAAAATCTATCCCCATACCGATTGCGGCGGCAATAGGGCTTTCAATTACCGAAATGTTTCTGCCACCCGCCGCTTCTATTGCATTAGCAACGGTGTGGTGTTGTATCGGTGTAACGCCCGTAGGCATTGAAACCATTACTTTCGGTCTTGAAATGCGGTTGCCAAACGCGGATTTAACGTATTCGGTAAGCATTGCTTCAGTTGCATCAAGCGCGGCAATAATACCGTTTTGAATCGGGAAAACGGTTGTTAAACTTTCAGGTGTTCTGCCGTAGGTTTTATAGGCTTTCTCACCGAAAAGCACCGGTTCCCAAGTTTCTGTATCTACCGTTACAACGCTGGGCAATTCTAAAATAATCTTACCACCCGAGGCTATTACGGTTTTTGAAGTGCCAAGGTCTATTGCAATTTCTGTTGCCATTCATATCACCATTTATATTATAGTAAAATACGTACGTTTTTTCAAGCACTAATAACAGCGGTTGCACAGTAAACGTTTTCCGTGCCCGCAAGCATTAACATTCGCGAACATTCGTCGAGCGTGGCACCCGTTGTTTTGATATCGTCAATCAGCAGTACGTTCACAAAATTGTTTTGCTCTGCTTTATATACGCCTTTGACGTTTTGAAATCTCTCTTTACCCGAAAGCAGATGTTGTACTTTATTACTTTTATGTTTTATCAGCAAAGGTTTATAAGGTACCGAAAGTTCACGCGCAACACATTTTGCAAGACGGGCAGAATGGTCAAAACGCCACAGCGTATTATCCTTGTCGGCACGTTTTTTGCGGTTGCGCGGGACGGCTGTCACACAGTCAATCTCGATATCGGGGAAGTCGTTTATAAAGCGTTCTGCCATAACTTTACCGAAAAACTGTGCAGAATCTTTATTTCCGCCAAATTTATAAAAGTAAACCGCTTTTTGTGCGCTGCCTTCATTAAGATACGGCGAAGATATGCCGCGAAAATGATATACGTATCTTTTGCAACAGCAAAGTTTTTTCGGGTTGCCGCATTTTTGACAGGTTTTCACCGTTATGGGTTTTAGTTCTTTTTCACAATCTTCACACAAGTCTACGGTTGGGTGCACAACTCTGCCGCAAACTATACAGCGCTTTGGATAAAATAAATACAAAAAATCAGCCAAAAAACTTTTCATTGGATGCTTCCTCTATCATACTTTTAAGCGCGGTATAGCGCAACGTTTTACGGTCGTTCTCAACCATTTTTGCAACCGTTTCTCTATCCCCCACTATTACAAGCAATCTTTTAGCGCGAGTGACAGCAGTATATAAGAGATTGCGATACAAAAGTTGTGATGGTATAGCGCATAAAGGCAAAATAATACAATTAAACTCGCTTCCCTGGCTTTTGTGTACTGTTACTGCATACGCAAGTTCAAGTTCTCTCACCTGTGCGCCGTAATACGATGCGATACGGTCATCAAAACGGACGGTAACGAGTTCTGAATAAACGTCGATACTTTCGATAACACCGATATCGCCGTTATAAACGCCCGAACCGTTTTCGCCTTTATCGTCCACCCACGAGATATCATAGTTGTTTTTGGTTTGCATAACCTTATCGTTTTCGCGGAAAGCAAAACCTCCGTAACGTATCTCTTTTGCGCTATTTATTTGAGGATTTAGTTGCTCTTGTATAAGTAAATTTAGATTTTGTGTGCCTGTGTCAAGTTTTCTTGAGGGGCATAGTACTTGGATATCGGTCATAGGCTCAAAACCATAAGCGCGCGGCAGACGGTTTGCCACCAAATCTACAACCGTTTTTGCCGTTTCCATTCCGTTTTGAGAGTCAAGCATAAAGAAATCCGCATCACGCGAATTGAGAACGGGCATTTTTCCGTTTATAATCTCGTGCGCGTTGTGAACGATTAAACTCTTATCCGATTGCCTGTAAATCTTATTAAGGGCAATTACGGGGATTTTAGATGAATCGATAATATCGTGCAGAACGTTGCCCGCAGAAACGCTTGGCAACTGGTCACTGTCGCCCACAAGAATTATGCGTGTGCCGAGTCGCAAAGCACGCAAAAGGCTTTCAAACAAAAGCGTATCTACCATCGACATCTCGTCGATTATTATAACGTCGCACACTAAGGGATTGCGCTCGTTTCTGTCAAAATACGGCTTGTCCCCCTCACCCCACTGAACTTCAAGCAGACGGTGAATAGTTTTGGCTTCATATCCCGTCAGTTCAGATATGCGTTGTGCGGCGCGTCCCGTAGGTGCGGCAATTAAAACGCGCATTTCTTTCTGCTCAAACAGTTCAATAAGACCGTTGAGTGTGGTAGTTTTGCCCGTGCCCGGTCCGCCCGTCAGTACGGTTATTGTATTTTGAAAAGCAGTTTTTATAACCTTGCGCTGATTTTCGTCATATTTAATATGCAGACGGTTTTCTATATAATCAATCTCAAGTTCGTCAATCGGCATTGCTTTTCCCTCTTCAAGGCAAAGGCAAAGGCGCGCCGAAATATATTCTTCCGCCGCATAATACTGCGGCAGAAAAACAAACTGTGTATCATTAATTTCTTTACTGCGAAGGGTAAGCGTAGAAAGTAGTGTATCTACCGCATCGTCGGCATCATAGGGAGAACAACCGAGCAAATTAGCCACCACGTCACAAAGTTTTTTCCTTGGCAGACAGGTGTGTCCGTTCATCAGATTATGCCGTAGCACAAACAAAAGTCCCGCGTGTATTCTATTCTCGTTATCAGGCGGGATATTAAGGCTTTCGGCAATTTCGTCAGCGCGGTCAAATGTAAAACCGATTTCATCGCTGCAAAGGACGTAGGGATTTTGGTTTATAACCTCTACAGAACGTTCACCGTACTGTTTATAGATTTTTGCCGCGTCTTCAGGCGATGCTTTGAATTTCGAGAGATAAAACATTAAATCCTGTATGCCAAATTGGCGCATATACTCTTTTGATATTTTATCTGCTTTATCAGGCGAGATACCTTTGATTTCACAAAGGCGCTCAGGTTGGTTTTTAATTACGTCAAGTGCGCTGTTGCCAAATCTTTTGATAATTTTTCCCGCAGTTGCGGGACCTATTCCCTTGATAGCACCGCACGAGAGATAGCGCAAAATTGCGGCTTCGTCGGTCGGCGCCTCTTTTTCACAAGTGTACGCTTTAAACTGCGGTCCGTAGGTGTTATGTACCACGTATTCGCCCGTAAGATTAAGCACGTCGCCCTGTGAAACATAAGGGAAATTGCCCGTTACGACAACCGTTTCGCCCGTTATTGCGAGTTTGAAAACGGTGTAACCGGTTTGTTGATTTTTATACGTAACGTGTTCCACCCTGCCGTGCAGAGTTTCAAATTCACCGTTCACCGTTTCACTCACCTCTTTTAATAACTTCCTTTATTTTGTCAGCATCACAAAATACAAAATTGGTTGTAAGCGTTTCTATTTCTTTACAGCGCTTTCGCTCGTTTTCGGTCAGTCCCGCATCAATTCCTATCAGAATATCGGCATAGTTTTTACCATACCAGCGCATTTCTTCAAGTACCGCCGTTATCTGCTCGGTGGCATCGTCACAGAGCGGCACAACTAAAAAACACTTAAGGTTTTTAGGGCGCAAAACGTGCATCCAAAGTCTATGTAACAGTTCCCCAACGCCGATAGCCGATAAAAAAAGTGCGATTACTATTAAAATTATCTCAAACATACACTCACCCCATAACATATTATGGCGGTGTGTTTGTCTTTGACAATAAAACAAACGGCGAGTTACATTTTTTATACTGTAACCCGCCAGACGTTTATTTTATGGTAACAACAACATTATAGGTTCCAATCTGCCAAATATTGTCATGACTTTTTGAATATACTCTGACAGCAACCGTATATTCACCCGCGGTTTTACCCTGTAAATCCGCAACGGCGTAAAGGTCGGTCGCTTTAAGGTTGCGCACCGTAGCACGCGGACCGCAAATCTTAACGTTTTTAATAGCAGTAGCCGTACAGGTAAGTCCGTTTGTAATGTTTTTAAACTCAAAATTATTAACCGTAAAGGTGTTTTCTGCAAAACCGTCAATATTAACGTTAACGGTTACAACCTCTAAATTCTCCGCAAGTTTTACGCCGTTTGGAAGCATTGGAGCAACGTCGAATTTATTGTTGTTGGGCGTTATGCTGTCAAAATCAATCGGTGCGAGAGAAATGGAATCCAAGTCATCAATTGTTGTGGCAGGTCCTAAAACGGACACTCTTGTTGCGCTTACATTATATGAAATATCGTTTTTAGCGTAAAAATCAGGTTTATTGGAAAATGCAACCTTGAGCGGAACAACCTTTTGTTTGAGAATGGGAACCGTTATTTTAAGGTCGGTAACAGGTAAAGAATATGCATCGGCCGCAAGTTCGTTACCCGCCTCATCATAAAGGTGAAGTTTTGCACTGAACGACTCTGTTGCACTCAACTTTTCGTTAACTTCCGCCACAGCAACAACACGGCTGATTTTTGAAAGTTCACTTCTCGGTCCGGTTATTGCGATAGTGGCATCCGCACTGTTGCTGACTGTTGGTGTATCTGCAACGAGGCCCGAAACCGCAACGGCACCGATTGCCTCAACCTCAACGTTAAACTGTTTTGTATCGGTATAGTCGAAAACCGCCGTAACCTTTGAGGGTGTAATGCCAACAATGTTTACTCCGCCCACTTTGGTAGACGCGGCGGAAAGATTTATATCGTACTTACCCGCTTCGGTAACGTCGGAAAGTGGCAAGGTAACCGAAATATCGGTAGCCTCGAGTGATGCTAAAACGTAACTCGGTCCGCTTACCCTTACCGTAGCGGTAGGAGAAGTGATAGAAATCAAATCAAGCCCCAACTCGCCCGCGGCGGTACCGTCTGTTACAACTGAAATCGTTATATCGCTAAAGGTTGTATCACGCACGGGATTTTCAACCAGCGTAATTGTCATCCAAAGCACAAAAGCCGCAACCAAGGAGAAAACAAACACGAATTTATTGTTTGAAAACAGTTTAGAAAAAACATCTTTTTTAACTGCCATTTTAATTCTCCTTTCCTTTATTTGCGTTTAAATATATTTTTGATTTTTGAAAACAGGTCTTCGCTTTTGGTGCTATTTTCGTCAATAAACAAAAGTTCATTTAATTCCCCGCGAAGTGTAACGGTGTTAAAATTGCGTTTTATCTCACCGTTTACGGCAACCGAAATAATACCTGTTTCTTCAGATACTACCACAACAGCGGCATCGGTATTTTCACTAAGTCCAATGGCTGCTCTATGGCGGGTGCCGAGACTTGAATGAATATTCTCGTTAGAAGTCAGCGGTAAGATACATCCTGCCGATAAAAGTCTTCCCTCTCTCAAAAGAAGTGCGCCATCGTGAAGAGGAGATTTTGGGAAGAAGATGTTTGAAATGAGTTGTGTAGAAGCCTCTGCATCCATTAAAGTTCCCGTATCGGCAATCTCACTTAAAAGGGTTGAGCGTTCGAAAACGATTAATGCACCGATTTTCTGTTCCTGCATTGCGGCACAGGATTTACAAACGGCATCAATCGCACGTGATAGTACCTCGCTCTCGTCGGTGATTGTCCTATTTCCGCCAAGTTGACCGCGTCCCACACGCTCGAGCACACGGCGAAGTTCCGGCTGGAAAATTATTGCGGCAACAACGATTGCTGAATCAATGAGCTTATTAAGCAACCATTTGAGCGATACAAGATCAAGCCACTGTGCCACAAGGAATATGAGGAGTAACATAAATACGCCCTTCATAAGTTGACCTGCACGGGATTTTTTGAAAAAATCAACGCATTTGTATATAATAAATGCTACTACCAAAATATCCAAAACGTCAAAAAGCCTTATGTTTTTAAGGGCAAAAAAGACCTGTTCGAAAACGTTTGCTAATGAACTAAAAAAGCTTCCCACAATTTCACATCCTTGCAAATAAAATTATCTCATTATTATTTTATCATATATTAAAATATATTCAATAGTTTTTTTGAAACTTTTTTCGTTTATTTTATACTTTTTACCACATTAATAAGCGAAAAACAATCGTTTTTTGTGTTATAAACCGATGGACACACACGGACCGTGCCGATTTTATCGGTGGCGAGCGTTTTATGTGCAAGTGGCGAACAGTGCAGTCCCGCACGAACCGCTATGCCGTTTTGTGAGAGTATTTCTGCTACTTCCATACTGTTTTTACCTTCCAAATTAAAAGAAAGCACGGGTGCGAATTCTTCCGTTTTTGGACGTTTTGTATACAAAATAACGTTTTTTAAGGAAGCGAGTTTATCGTAAAGGGTTTGCAAAAGCGTAATTTCGTGCGAATGTATCTTCTTTAGTCCCTTTTCTTCTATAAAATCCACACCCGCTTTGACACCCGCAATCAACGGTACCGATACAGTTCCGCTTTCAAGGCGCTCGGGCATATCTTTAGGTTGTTCAAACATATTTGAAAACGTGCCCGTTCCGCCCTCTATCAGCGTATCTTGCGATTCTTTACCACAAAGCAAAATACCCGTACCCATAGGCGCATAGAGTCCTTTATGCGCCGCTACGCACAAATAGTCTATGCCTTTCATATCTATCGGTAAAATTCCCGCAGTTTGCGCGGCGTCAACAACAAATATTATACCTTTTTCCTTGCAAAGTTCCGAGAGTCTTAATATTGGCATAATTTCGCCCGTTACGTTGGATGCGTGCGTGCAAACTATCATTTTTGTGTTGGGTTTTATAAGCCGTTCAAAAGCGCGGTAGGTGGCATCACCGTCTCCCACCGTTACGTTTGCAACAGAAAACTCTGCCACGCCGTCAAGCGCTAACTTGTAAACGGGGCGCAAAACAGCGTTGTGTTCGTATGACGAGATAATTATATGGTCGCCTTGTCTTATATTACCCTTTATTGCCATATTAAGTGCGAGCGTACAGTTGCTTGTGAAAACAACGTTTTCTGTGTTACAACCGAAAAAATCGCCCACTTTTTTACGCGCTTTATACACAAGCAACGCCGATTCTTCTGCCAATTTGTGTCCGCTTCTGCCGGGGTTGGCAGAATAGTTTTTAAGCGCCAAATTAACCGCGTTTATAACCTGCGGCGGTTTTTTACCCGTTGTTGCCGCGTTGTCTAAATATATCAATTAGATTACCCCCTTTAACTATATAAAAAACGCCATATAACTGGCGTTTTTTATGCTTTATTTTTCTAAAATTTCAAGAATTTTTATCCCTGCATCACGCAATAATCGCTCTATCTTTTCTATATCTCCCGACACCGTAATGCTGTAACCGCAACCGTTTTTGAGTCCGCTTTTTGTTTTTTCCATATTTGCATTATATCCGTTTTTTCGCAGCAAATCGCGTCCTCTTATGGCGTAGGTTATCGTTCCTGTAACCACTTTATAGTTCATTATTTTCAACTCCAATAAGACGACATAGTATCTATTTAGACACACTACATATTATGCAAACAGTCGTTTTTTGGGCAATAAAAAACCTTTTCGG
>JAFPBM010000052.1 GCA_017424125.1 Clostridia bacterium
AGCCTCATACAAGCGCACGGCGGCACTCATCGGTGAGGGACTTACACGTTGTCAAAGTTTCCTTGACTGTGAAGTAAGATTTGTTATTGCAGAGCCTGTTTCTTCGGTAACACCGTAAAATAAACACAAAAAACCCCGAACAACGTTCGGGGTTTTAATTTTTTATTATTCTGCAGTTTCGGTTGCGGGAGCCTCTTCTACTACTTCTGCTACTTCTTCAGTTGCTTCTACAGCGGTTTCTTCTGCTACAGGCTCTTCAGGTAAGAGAGCACGGATAGAAAGGCTTACGCGCTTTTTCTCTGTGTCGATGCTGATAATCTTAGCCTCAACCTCTTGACCTACTGTGAGTTCGTCCTGCGGTTTTGCAACGTGCTTATTAGCAATCTGCGAAATGTGGATAAGACCGTCAATTCCGGGAATTACGCGGGCAAATGCGCCGTATGCAGTCATACTTACGATTGTAACGTTAACAACCGAGCCCTCTTCATAATTCTGTGTGAGGATTGTCCACGGATTTTCGTCAGCCTTTTTGTAGCCAAGAGAGATTTTCTTCTTGTCTGCATCCAAAGCCTTAACATAAACTTCGATTTCGTCGCCTACCGATACAACCTCTGACGGATGCTTAATTCTCTGCCAGGAAAGTTCGGAAATGTGAACCATTCCGTCTACGCCGCCGATATCAACAAATGCGCCGTATCCTGTGAGTGACTTAACAACGCCGTTAAACTTATCGCCAACAGCAATAGACTCCCAAATTTTTGCGAGTTCTGCTTTGCGCTGCTCACGAAGTACGCTGCGGATTGAACCGACTGCTCTGTGTCCGCGGCCGATTTCAATAATGCGGAAGGAAACTTCGGTGCCTTTAAGGTCTTCCAAAGCCTCGCCTCTTGTTGCGGTTGCCTGTGATGCGGGAACAAATACTCTTGCGCCGCTTGTGCTAACCATTACGCCGCCCTTGATAACGTCGGTAACGGTGCCTGTGATAATTTCGCCGCTTTCTTTAGCGTCGACAATTTTGTCCCAACCTGCGATAGCGTCATATCTGCGCTTTGAAAGCATCGCTGTGCCTTCTTGGTCATTGGTACGCATAATGATAAGGTCCAAAACGTCGCCAACCTTTACTGCTGTTGTAAGGTCAAGGTTGGAATCATAAGAATACTCGTTTGCTGTTATGTATCCTGTAAGACCTCTGCCGATGTCAACCATAATCTCTGTCGGCTTAACGGCCAGTACTTCTCCTTTAACTTTTTGGTCGGAATTAAGACTGTTAAGAGATTCTTCAAATGCCTCTTCGTCTGTCATTTCCTCAAAACTTTTACGAACAACTTCCTTTTCCTCGGCTTGTTCTACCGGTTGCAATTTTTCTTCCATGGTTGTAATAACCTCCTTTATAATGCCGGCGGGTGTAGATGCACCTGCCACGACACCGATATTCTGTGCAGAAGATAGTTTATCAATTTCGAGTTCGCACGCGGTTTCGGTAAAAACAACCGTTTTACAAAGACCATTGCAAACGTCGAACAGTTTGGCGGTGTTGGAACTGTGACGTCCCCCTACTACAACCATTGCATCACACTGTGACGCAAGGTCTGCCGCTTCTGTTTGTCTATCGCTTGTCGCAGAACATATTGTATCAAAAATTAAACCATTTGTACATACTTTTTTGAAAATTTTTTTACTTTTTTCAAATATTTTTTTATTAAAAGTAGTTTGAGATACTAAAGTGGCGCTATCAAAAGACGAAAAATCGTATTTTTCGAGCAAATCCGTCAATTCTTCCTCGCTTGAAAAAACAAAGTACGGCACGTTGCAGTGACCTATAATGCCAAGCACCTCTTGATGTTTTGGGTCACCCGCTATAAACACTACGTCTTTTGCATTTGCCACGATTTTGTGAATTTTTGAAACGAACGGACAGGTTGCGTCGGCAACCGCTACGCCCAGTTTTTCCGCCTCCTCATACACCTTACGCGATACGCCGTGCGAACGGATTACGAGGGTTTCGTCCCTTTTTACTTCACTCGGTGAAGACACCGTCCTGACTCCCTTGCTTTCAAGTTCGGCTACTAATTGGGCGTTGTGTATGATAGGGCCTAAAGTGCAAACTTTTTTGCCATCTGAGAGCAAATCATACACCATTTTAACCGCGCGGTCTACGCCAAAGCAAAAGCCTGCGGTTTTTGCAAGTTTTATATTCAAAATTTCAACTCCCACAATTTCAAAATGCTTTTATGGATTATATCGGACATTTCTATTAGTTTTTCTTTTGTAGGTTTGCCGTCACACAAAGCGGCGTTTGGGATTACCTCTCCAAAACGCAGGGTAACTTTACGGAAAGGATGGGCTTTGCCTTCTTTATAAATACAAACAGGCAAAACGTCTGCCCCTGTTTTTGAGGCTATAAAGGCACAGCCTGTTTTAACTTCGCGCATAGGTCCCTGTCTGTAACGTTTGCCCTCGGGGAATATGCCGAGCACATTGCCGTCTTCAACAATCTTCATAGAATGGCGGATTGAATTTATATCCCGTCCGCCCCTGTCAACAGGGAACGCACCCATTCTTTTAAAGATGCCCGATAAAACAGGAACCTTGAATAGTTCCTTTTTTGCCATAAAACTTATGGCACGCGGACAAAACGCAATAAGCAAAACAATATCAAGCATCGAGGTGTGGTTACAACAAAGCATAAAGGGCTTATCTTTTGGAACATTCTCTATCCCAACGACTTTTACGCGGAAAATAAGTTTTGTTATGGGAATAAAAAATGCTTTAATTGCCCTATAAAATTTAGACATTCGCAAGTTCCCTTTCTATTATTTCAGAAAGTGCGGCAACCGACTCTTCAAGCGTATTGCCCGAAGTATCAACAAAAATAGAATCCTCTGCGGGTTTAAGCGGTGCTACGGCACGTGTGGAATCGTTATGGTCGCGCTTTATAATATCCGACAAAACGTCGTCATATTTTACGTCCATTCCCTTTTCTATAAGTTCCTTATATCTGCGGTCGGCACGCGCTTCGGGACTGGCTGTAAGGAAAATTTTAATCTTCGCATCAGGCAGAACGACCGTTCCTATATCTCTGCCGTCCATTATAACGTTGTTTTCCCTTGCTAAACGGCGCTGTGTTTCGAGCAAGAAGGCTCTTACAGCGGGGATTGCCGAAACGGCTGACGCCATCATTGAAACCTCGGGTGTGCGGATTTTATCGGTTACGTCTACGCCGTCCAAAATCATTCTTTGCTCGCCGTCTTTGAACTCTATATTGACAGAAAGATTTGACAAAATTTCATCAACGTTTTCAATTTTTTCGGGTGTTGCGCCCGCTGCTGAAAACTTAAGCGATACAGTACGGTAAAGCGCACCTGTGTCAACGTAAATGTAGCCGAGTTTTTTAGAAACTGTTTTTGCTATTGTGCTTTTGCCTGCACCTGCAGGTCCGTCTATTGCTATTGATACCATATTATATTCTCCTCTTATACGTTTTTACCGGCTGCCACACCGGTTGAAAATGCAATTTGCAAATTAAATCCGCCTGTACAGGCATCCAAATCCAGTATTTCACCCGCAAACGACAAGCCTTCTATTATTTTAGAGCGCATTGTGCGCGGGTCAACCTCTTTTAGCGATACACCGCCTGCGGTTATTACCGCCTCTTCAAACGGGCGGGTATCGGTTACCGTTACCGTAAGGTTTTTAAGCACTGATAAAAGTGATGCGCGTTCTGCGGCGGTGATTTGATTTACCTTTCGGTCACTTGGTATTTTAGAAAGTGACGCTACTATGGGTATAAGTTTTTTAGGAAGCAGAGCGTCCAGACTGTTTATAAAGTTTTTATTGTTGTTATCACGAAAATCACGCAAAATGCGTGCATCAAGTGCTTCCTCCGTCAGTGCGGGTTTGAGGTCAATTGATACCTTGTATTCCGCGCTCTTTACATCGCGCATTTTCATAGACGCGGTTAAAACCGTTGGTCCCGATATGCCGAAGTGTGTGAAAAGCAGTTCGCCAAAGTCTTCAAAAATTGGCTTTTTGGCGCCGTTTTTATAGACCTTTATTCCTACGTTTTTGAGAGATAGTCCTTGAAGTCGGGTGCAAAAGCCCTCCTTACACTCAAGTCCGACAAGTGATGGAGTAAGTTCTGTTACGGTGTGGCCGAGTTCTTTTGCCATTCGGTAACCGTCACCCGTGCTTCCCGTTTGTGAGTAAGACAGACCGCCCGTTGCCAAAATTACACCGTCACACGTTATGTAGTCACCGTTTTCAAGCACTACACCGCAAACCTTATTTTCTTTTACGTCAATACTTTTGACGGTTGCATTTATAATATCGGCTCCCGATTTTGCAAAATTTACAAGCGCATCAACAATATCCAAAGACTTGTCCGATACGGGAAAAACCCTGTTGCCGCGTTCGGTTTTAAGCGGAACACCTAAGTTTTCAAAAAAGTCCATTGTATCCTGCGCCGAAAACTCCGAAAATGCGGAATAAAGGAATTTTCCGTTTCCGTTTACCGACTTTATAAGTCCGTTTAAATCGGTATTGTTGGTAACGTTGCATCTTCCCTTGCCCGTTATCACGACTTTACGTGCGGGGCGCGGCATTTTTTCTATTACGGTAACGTTATTACCTTGTTTTGCGGCAAAACCCGCCGCCATAAGTCCCGCGGCACCGCCGCCTATTACAATTATTTTTTTAGCCATTTATTCACCGTTTTATGAAATTTATAATAGTACCAATAAGAAAGTCTTACGAGTGCGGAATCGTAAATAAGGAAAACGCCGTTGCCCACAACCAAAGCCGCGTAAGCCATATATTTTCCGTAGCCTTCAAATCCGTCATCTATCCCCATAAGACGCATTACCACAAGGTATACGAGTAAAACAGAAGCATTAAAGACGGCAAGTTTTACGGCGATTTTAAGCGGTTTAATTTTAATGCGTTCGAGCAACACCTTGATTATTGGATAAAAACCAAAAAAACATACAAAAAGAACCGCTGCTTCCGCTTCTGCCAATATCAAAGTTATTATGGCGGCAGAAAGGTATGAAAGCGTTGCCCATTTAAGCCCACATTCTATAACTGCAACCATTATAAAAAGTGCGGCAAATGCGGGCACGGTATATGTAAGGTACGGGAAGTATGATACGAGCATTAAAAGAGCAGCAAGTGCCGCCATCATTGCCGAAAATGTAATATATCCCGTTTGTTTTTTCATATTATCGCCTCTAACAACATCTAATCAAGTCGCCGCCCATACATTCACAGCAACAGTCGGCACAGATAAGTCCTTGGCAGACATCACAGGTGTTGCATCCGCCCATATTGGCAGAACTGCCGTAAGGGTTATGATAACCGCCGCCTGTCTGACGCTGGATTCTATTAAAAGCCTCGCGGTATTCGGGGTTTTGCGGGTCCATACGGCAAGCCGTTGCAAAATCACTATAGGCGCCGTCGAACCAACCGCGCTTATAAAGCACCGAACCGTTTAGGAAATGCCATTCGGCGTTGCGCTCTGACGTTGGAATTCCGTCAAGCAATTCCTGTGCTTCTTCAAAGCGGCCCGACGCTATTAAGTTACGTATATCGGGGAAAGAGGAATTGGCACTCTGATATGCACCGCCCGTTTGTCTTCCGCCTTTTCGGCGTTCGTTCATAATTTTATCGTACGCATCGTTGATTTCTTGCATTTTTTCCTCTGCCAAATCGGCAATGGGATTATCCACATAATTATCGGGGTGGTATTTGCGCGCCATTTCACGATAGGCTTTTTTTACCTCTTCATCTGTTGCGTTACGGGTTATTCCCAAAACCTCATACGGATTTTTCATTTGTTTTACTCCTTTTAAAAGTATCTTCCATACCCATATAAATTATATTTCCAAGTA
>JAFPBM010000053.1 GCA_017424125.1 Clostridia bacterium
GGTGTTTCCTTGCCGGGAAGCGGTATCCTTGAAGCCGTGACGCCTCCCACTTTGGGAAAGCCGATTGCGGCGAACCAATGGGGGACCTTCCGGCAATTCGAGGGTAGCAACGTCGAGTACGCGATGGTATACGACAGTGATAATCTGTATCTTGCGTTTAAAACGAACGATGCCATGATGCTTTGGCACAACGGCTTGAAGTGGCTTGTCTTCTTTGCGAGGGGCAGAGTTATATTGATATAAACAAGCAGACGGGTGCGAGCACCGCAACGATTTGCCGCGTCAGCAAGTGCTTAAACTACGGCGAGGGCGGATACAAGACCGTTATCGAAAGGTTAGGTGACAAGTAATGGGTTTTGATACATCACTTCTAAAACCTGACGAACTTGCGGTTTTTACGCTCCGCAAACTTTACAGCGAATACAACTACCGCCCTTTTAAGATGTCTAAATTTGAGGAATACGACCTTTATTCCAAAAACAAGGATTTTCTTGTATCGGACGGGGTTATCACCTTTAATGACACGAACGGTAAACTTTTGGCGCTTAAGCCCGACGTTACTTTATCCATCATTAAAAATTCCAAGGACACGGGCGACGTAGAAAAGTTTTATTATAACGAAAACGTTTACCGTATCTCCGACAGTAGTCAAACCTACAAGGAAATTATGCAGACGGGCATTGAGTGTATTGGTGATATAACCAAGCGCGAAGTTTTTGAGGTTACAAGCCTTGCGGTTTTGAGCCTTAAAAGCATTTCAAATAACTTTATGTTACATATATCCCACGTTGGTCTTATGCGCTCACTTCTTTGTGACTATGCTGTTAAAGATGAGGACAAGAACGCTGTTATTACGGCGGTTGCCGAAAAGAACGCGGGTGCGCTTAAAGAAATTTGTGATGACACACAGTTTCACGCCCTTTGCAAACTTATAAAGAGTTATAAAAATGCCGATACGGCGCTTTCTGATTTATCGCTCATTGTCAAGAGTGAGGAAAGCCGACAGGCGCTAAACGTTCTTAAAAACATTTATGACGGACTTAAAGACGCCGGTTACCAAAACAATATTTATATTGATTTCAGCACCGTCAGCACAGGCGGATATTATAGCGGAATTGTTTTTAAGGGATACATAAACGGAATTTCTTCACGCGTGTTGTCGGGCGGTCAGTATGACGAACTTATGAAGCGTATGGGCAGACGAGGAAGAGCGCTTGGATTTGCCGTATACCTTGACACGCTTGAACGTTTTAGTGAAGACGCTATAGCCGAAGATGGTTTTATAAACGTAGCGTTACCCAAAGGCAGACTTGGCGAAAAGGTTTATTCTATGTTTGAAAAGGCGGGTTATGAATGTCCCGCTATTAAGGAAAACAACCGCAAACTCATATTCGAAAACAAGGAAAAAGGTGTTCGTTATTTTTGGGTTAAGCCCTCTGACGTTGCCATTTACGTTGAACGTGGTGCCGCCGATATCGGCGTTGCGGGCAAGGATATTTTGCTTGAATATGAGCCCGACGTTTTCGAACTTTTGGACCTTAATATTGGCAAATGCAGAATGGCGGTTGCTGCTAAGAACGATTTTTGTGACGACCAGAGCAAGACTTTACGCGTTGCAACCAAGTTTTCTAACATTGCCAAGAAATATTACGCGCAAAAATGCCGTGATATTGATATTATTCACCTTAACGGCTCGATTGAAATTGCGCCGATTTTGGAACTTTCCGACGTTATTGTTGATATTGTTGAAACGGGCAAGACACTTAAAGAAAACAATCTTTCCCCGTTTGAGACCATTGTTCCTATAAGCGCAAGACTTATTTCTAACAAGGCGTCTTTTAGTTTTAAGGCAGAAAAAATTGATTTAATTAAAAAAGAACTTTTGAAACAGGTGAACTAACGAATGATTAAAATTATGAAATACGGCGAGATTTCCGCCGATGAAATTTTTGCAAGAAGTGAGAGCACTGCCGATGTTTCGGGCATTGTAACCGACATTATTGAGAACGTTAAGAAAAACGGTGACAGGGCTCTTTTTGAATACTGTAAAAAATTTGATAATGCGCTTTTATCAACATTGGAAGTCAGCGAAGAGGAAATTAACGACGCTTTTTTGGCGGTTGAGCCGAAATTTATTAAGATATTAAAAGAGGCAGCCGAAAACATTAAGGCATTCCACCAAAAACAAGTTCGAAACAGTTTTATAATAAGCGAAAAAGACGGCGTTATCACAGGACAAAAGGTAACACCGATTGAAAAGGTTGGTCTTTACGTTCCGGGTGGTACGGCGGCTTACCCCTCTACCGTTTTGATGGACTCTATCCCCGCAAAAATTGCGGGATGCAAAGAGATTTGCATTGTTACTCCCCCATCGTTTGACGGCAAGGTAAACCCTGTTATTCTCGCGGCGGCAAAGATTGCAGGTGTTGACCGCATTTTCAAGGTTGGCGGCGCACAGGCAGTTGCGGCACTCGCTTACGGTACCGAAACCATCCCTAAGGTTGATAAAATTGTAGGACCCGGTAACGCTTTTGTTGCCGAGGCGAAAAGACAGGTTTTCGGACTTGTTTCTATTGATATGATTGCGGGACCGAGCGAGATTTTGGTTATTGCCGACGGCAAGAGCAACCCCCGTTTTGTTGCGGCAGACCTTTTATCCCAAGCAGAACACGACAAAAACGCAAGTGCGGTGCTTGTTACCGACAATATGGTACTCGCTATGCAGGTGCGTGATGAAATTGAAAAACAACTTAAGGTTTTACCACGTGAAGAGATTGCGCGCGTTTCCATTGACAACAACGGAAAAATTATTGTTGCCAAAGATATTAGCGACGTTATTGCGGTTGCAAACGAGATTGCGCCCGAACATCTTGAACTTTGTGTTGATAATCCCTTTGATTATCTTGACAAAATTGAAAACGCGGGTAGTATATTTATGGGACGCTACTGTCCGGAGGCTTTGGGTGATTATTTTGCGGGTCCAAACCACACGCTTCCCACGTCGGGAACGGCAAGATTTTCGAGCCCATTATCAGTTGACGATTTTGTAAAAAAATCGCAATACACATACTATACCAAAGAGGCGCTTAAAGAGGTTTATGACAGTGTTGCATACTTTGCAGAGCAAGAGGGACTTTCCGCACATGCTAAGAGTGCTACTGTCAGATTTGAGGATGAAAAATAATGAGCAGATTTCTAAACGACAGACTTGCATCGCTTGAAGCTTACACCCCGGGCGAACAACCGCAAGACAAGGCATACATAAAACTTAACACAAATGAATCACCCTTTCCCCCGTCTAAAAGCGTATTATCTGCTGTAAATAGGGCGGCGGCAAAGCGTCTTAGGCTTTACTGTGACCCCGAATGTAAAGTTTTGACAAACTCTCTTGCAAAACTTTACGGCGTTGAGAGTAAAAATATTTTCCTTTCAAACGGTTCTGACGATATTCTAAACTTCGCATTTATGGCGTACGGCGATATGGGGGCTATATTCCCCGATATTACCTACGGATTTTACAAGGTTTTCGCAGAACTGCACGGGGTTAATACAGAAATAATACCGCTTTGTGATGATTTTTCTATTGATTCGGATGCTTTTATGGGCAAAAACAAACTCATTGTAATTGCCAACCCAAACGCGCCGACGGGAATGGCTTTGGCGCTTGACACAATTGAGGAGATTGTAAAGTCTAACCCTGACGGCGTGGTGCTTATTGATGAGGCATACGTTGATTTTGGCGGTGAAAGTTGCGTAAATCTTACGAAAAAATACGATAACTTGCTATGCGTTGGTACTTTTTCAAAATCACGCAGTATGGCGGGTGCGCGTCTTGGATTTGCGGTTGCAAGTGACGCCTTGATTTCCGACCTTGAAAAAATCAAATATTCCACTAACCCTTATAACATAAACACCTTAACCCAATTAGCAGGTGCGGCAGCGGTGCGCGATAATGATTATTATATGAACAACTGTCAAAAAATAATTAAAAATCGCGAATACACCGTAAATGAACTTGAAAAACTTGGGTTCACTGTTCTTCCCTCTTCTGCCAATTTTGTGTTTGCTAAAAGCGACAAAATAAGCGGAAAAGAACTTTATTTGAAACTTAAAGAAAAAGGTGTTTTAATCCGTCATTTTGAAAAAGACAGGATTAAAGATTTTAACCGCATTACCATTGGCAGCGCAAAGGAAATGCGAATATTCATTCAAAAAACCAAAGAAATTTTAGGAGAATTTTAGATTTATGAGAACTGCAGAGATTGCTCGTAAAACCGCCGAGACCGACATTAAATTAAAACTTAACATTGATGGTAAAGGCATATCGGAGATTAACACAGGTTGCGGATTTTTAGACCATATGTTAACACTACTTGCAAAACACGCGCGTTTTGACCTTTCTGTTTTTTGTGACGGTGACACACACGTTGACTATCACCATACGGTTGAGGACGTTGGTATTGTTTTGGGTGATGCACTTAAAACGGCGCTTTCTGATATGCGCGGTATCAAGCGTTACGGCAGTTTTATTCTGCCGATGGATGAAACGCTTATATTATCCGCGGTAGACATTTCGGGCAGAAGTCACCTTAATTACGATTTGCAAATACCCGCTTTCCGCGTGGGTGATTTTGACACCGAACTGTGCGAAGAGTTTTTTATAAGCCTTGTGCGCCACGCCAACATAACGCTTCACATAAAGCAACTTGAAGGCAAAAATTCGCACCATATTATTGAGGGTGCTTTTAAGTCGGTTGCACACACGCTTCGCGAGGCTTGTATGATTGACAAAGATTTTGCGGATGAAATTCCGTCCACCAAGGGAGTACTTTAATGATTGCAATAATTGACTACGGAGTGGGAAATTTGTTTTCGCTTTCCTGCTCGTTTTCCGCTATTGGCGCCGAAACCGTTATAACGGGTGATGAAGCGGTTATAAAAGCCGCCGACCGACTTGTATTACCGGGTGTTGGGGCGTTTGGTGATGCGGCACGGAAACTTCGCGAATGCGGACTTTACGACGTTATAAAGCGTGAAGCAGAAAACGGCAAACCTCTGCTTGGAATTTGTCTTGGTATGCAACTTTTATTCGAACGCAGTTTTGAATATGGCATTCACGAAGGACTTTCACTCTTAAAAGGCGATATTGTTCCAATGGAAGAACGAATTGATAAAAGCCTTAAAATTCCGCACATTGGTTGGAATAAACTTAAATTCACAAAAGATTCGCCCCTTTTCAAATATATAAACGACGGCGATTTCGTGTATTTTGTTCATTCCTATTTTGCCGAAAACTGCAACGATTCTTTAGCGGCCACCACCGATTACGGCAAAGATTTGACGGCGGTTGTAAGCAAAGGTAACATTTTCGGATGTCAGTTCCACCCCGAAAAAAGCGGTGAAACAGGACTTAAGATTTTGCGCGCATTTTGCGAAATGGAGAGAGTTTAGATGTATATTTTTCCTGCCATTGATTTATATGACGGCAAGGCTGTAAGACTTTTTAAGGGCGACTACCAAAAAATGACGGTGTATAGCGAAAATCCCCCATCAGTTGCCAAGGATTTTGAAAAGTTAGGTGCCAAACACATTCACCTTGTTGATTTAGAGGGTGCTAAAGACGGCACAACGCCCAATTTGAATATTGTAAAAGAGATTGCAACAAACACCTCCCTTTTCACCGAAATTGGCGGTGGCATACGCTCGCTTGATACCATAAAGGCATATTTAAATGCGGGTGTTGACAGGGTTATTTTGGGCACGGCGGCGGTGCAAGACCCCGATTTTCTTAAAGAAGCCATAGAAAAATACGGCGAAAAGGTTGCCGTTGGCGTTGACATCAAGGACGGTTTTGTTGCCATAAAAGGTTGGACCGAAAAATCGCAGTTTGACTGTTTCGAATTTTGTGAAATGATGACAAAAATGGGTGTTAAAACAATAATTTGTACCGATATTTCCAAAGACGGTGCGATGCAGGGCACCAACCGTGAACTCTATAGCGAATTATCGCGCCGCTTTCCTATTGACATTGTGGCGTCGGGCGGTGTATCCTCTATTGAGGACGTAAAGGCACTTAAAAAGTTAAATCTTTACGGCACTATTATAGGCAAGGCATATTACATTGGTGCTATTGATTTATCACAAGCATTAGAGGTAGCAAAATGATTACGAAAAGAATTATTCCCTGTTTAGACGTAAAAGACGGCAGGGTTGTTAAAGGGGTTAATTTTAAGGGGCTTTCGGACGTATCGTCCCCTGTCGAACTTGGTAAATACTACAGCGACTGTGGTGCTGATGAACTTGTGTTTTACGACATAACGGCATCGAGCGACGGCAGACGTCTTTTCACCGACATACTGCGAGAAGTCAGCCAAAACATTTTCATACCCTTGACGGTTGGCGGTGGAATTAACACGGTAGACGATTTTGACCGCGTTCTTAAATGCGGTGCCGACAAGGTCAGTGTTAATTCGGGCGCTATTAAAAACCCCGACCTGATTTATGAGGCGGCACAAAAATACGGCAATCAATGCGTTGTTATATCGGTTGACGTTAAGCGTGTTGACGGCGTTTTCCGCGTTTTTGCCAAGGGCGGACGAGAAAACACGGGGCTTGAGGCTATTAGTTGGATTAAGCGCTGCGTTGAAAACGGCGCGGGTGAAGTTGTTGTAAATTCTATTGACACCGACGGCGTAAAACAAGGCTTTGATATTCCGCTACTGCGCGAGGTATGCGGCGCTGTAAACGTGCCTGTTATTGCATCGGGCGGTGCGGGATGCGTTGATGATTTTATAAAACTTTTCCGCGAAATACCCGATATTGACGCGGGGTTGGCGGCTTCTATTTTCCATTTTGGCGAAGTGGAAATCAAGGACCTTAAAAAGACACTTTTTGACAACAATATTACTGTTAGAATCTGAGGGAGAACTGTTATGATAAACATAGATGAACTTAAATTTGATAAAAACGGGCTTATTCCCGCGGTTGTTATTGACACGCTTTCCAAAAAGGTGTTGACTGTTGCTTATATGAACCGCGAAAGCCTTGAAATCACTCTAAAAAAGGGGCTTACCTGTTTTTACAGCCGTTCTCGTCAAGAATTATGGCTTAAAGGAGAAACAAGCGGCAACTATCAACACGTTGTTTCCATCACAGCAGATTGCGATATGGACGCGCTCTTGGTTGAAGTACAAAAAGACGGCCCTGCTTGTCATCTTGGCACCGATTCCTGTTTTAATAACACGCTGTATGAAAGCGATACTATCCCCTCTTTTTCTATGGACGGACTTTATGATTTGCTAAAGGGCAGAAAAAAAGACCTGCCTGAAGGTTCGTACACCACGTATCTTTTCCAAAAAGGAATTGACAAAATGTTAAAGAAGATTGGTGAGGAATCGACCGAAGTTATTATTGCCGCAAAGGCAGACGACAAGGCAGAAACCGTTTACGAGGTTGCAGACCTTGCGTATCACCTTATGGTTATGATGGTTGAAATGGGAATTTCGGTTGACGATGTGCGCAAAGAATTGGCATCACGCCACGTTATTGACCACAAGGTCAAACAGGAGAAGATGACAGGAAATGATTAAATCCAACTTCCATACCCACACCTGTTTTTGCGACGGTAAAAACACACCGCGAGAGATGGTGCTTGAGGCAATTGAGCGCGGATTTACTACGCTTGGTTTTTCGATGCACAGTTTCCTCCAGCAAGATTTGCACATTGTGCCCTCACGCGACAGAGAAACCGCATATATACGTGAAATTTTGGCGTTAAAAGAAGAATTCAAAGATGAGATTGAAATATTTTTAGGTCTTGAACAGGATTTATATTCCGATGCGCCAAAAAGTGATTTTGAGTATCTTATAGGCTCTGTGCATTACATAAAGCGCGGCGACACCTATTATTCTATTGACGGTGGCAAGGAAAAGTTGAGGCTCGTTGTAGATAAATGTTTCGGCGGTGATTTTGACGCTTTTGCGGAAGAGTATTTCTCTCTTGTTTGCGAGGTGGCAGAAAAAATAAAACCCGATATTATCGGGCATTTTGACCTTATTATGAAATACTGTGAACAGATTGAGTTACCTGAAAGCGACAGATATCTTGCGGCGGCTAAAAGGGCTATTAAAAATCTTGTCCCTCTCGGTATCCCATTTGAAATTAATACGGGCGCTATGTCACGCGGACTCAGAACAACGCCATACCCCTCAAAAACACTACTTAAATTTATGTTTGACAGCGGTGCGAAAATCGTATTTTCGAGCGACTGCCATAACAAAGATTTTTTGGAATACGGATTCGATTTGGCAGAAAAAATGGCAAAAGACGCAGGATTTACAGAACACGGAATTATAACTGAAAATGGTGTTATATATATGCCGATATAAAAAACGAGGTCTTAAAGACCTCGTTTTTTTTAATTCATTGAAAAGATTATGCCGACTACGGCGGAGATACCTATAAAGACTATTGGGTGAAGTTTTTTAGTGAACTTAACCTTATTCATAAGCACCCAAAGTGCTGCGGCGAGGATTAGTCCTTGCCAATTTACAGCCAAAACGCCTTTTTCAATTATATCATTTATTGGTAAAAGGTTGGTTATAACAACCGTTATTCCCGCGGCGGCTATGAGTGCCGTTGAGGCGGGGCGAAGGCCGTAAAACGCGCTGTTTACGTAGTGGTTTTCGCTAAACTTTTTGAGCACGGCGGCTACGAGCATTATTACGATAACCGATGGGGTTATAAGTCCGATTGTAGCCGTTAAGGCGCCCAAAAATGCAAGTGCGGTGCCGCCCGCGTTCATACCCGTTATATAGCCGACATAGGTTGCCATATTTACACCGATTGGTCCCGGTGTGGATTCCGAAACGGCAATCATATTTGCAAGGTCTGCGTGGGTAAACCAACCCGTTTTATCCGACATTTCGTAAAGGAAAGGGATTGTTGCCATTCCGCCGCCGATTGCGAAAAGTCCTGTTTTGAAAAATTCTAAAAACAAACGAAGAAACAGCATTATTCGCGCTTACCCCCTAACGACTTTAGTACTATACCCGTCAAAGCGGCAAGTATTACGAATATTACGGGGCTTACGGGTAAAAAGAGTGCGCCAATTGCCACAACGATAAATATACCTGTTGTCCATTTATCGACAACGGCTTTTTTGAAAAGTTTTACTACGGCGTTGAGAATGAGCACACAAACGCAGACGCGCACGCCGGCAAGGGCATTTTGCACTATCTCTATATGGGAAAAAGCCTCTATCACACCCGCAAGAAGCGATATTATAATAAGCGACGGGAAGACAACGCCGAGCGTTGTGAAAATACCGCCGATTACGCCTTTTTTCTTTTGTCCTATAAAGGTTGCGGTGTTGACCGCGATTACACCCGGGGTGCACTGACCTATGGCGAAATAGTCCATAAGTTCTTCTTCCGTAGCCCAACCTTTTTTCTCTACAACCTCACGCTGTAAAATCGGCAACATTGCATATCCGCCGCCGAAGGTCATCACGCCGACCTTTGCAAAGGTTATAAACATATCAAATAATAGTTTCAAATCTTTCACCTCTGTGTTATTACTGTAAAAATATAACATCTTTTGCAACCAATGTCAATTATACTTAAAAACATCTAGAAAATATTATGTTTTTGTTGTATAATATATTCAGGAGGGATGTTATGAAAAGGTTTTTGATTTGTTCAGTTGCGGTTTTGCTTATTATCTCACTCGTTGGGTGCGGTATGACGGCAAGCGCGAATGACCTTATGAGTGGAATTACGGCAAACAAAGTTAAAAAAATCTCGCTCGACGATGATTTTTTGAATAGAGAGTTTTCATTCTCTACAAAACTCTTTGACGAGATTTATAAGGTATCCGAGAGCAAAAATGTTGTCATATCTCCTCTTTCCGTTCAGTTAGCCCTCGCTATGACTGCAAACGGTGCAAAAGATGCCACACTTAAAGAAATGGAAGATTTGCTCGGCGGCGGTATGGATATTGATTTACTATCCAAATATCTTTATTCTTACACCTCTTCTCTTTCTTCAAGTAAAAAAGCCAAACTTTCCATTGCTAATTCAATTTGGTTTAACGATAATGATGAGTTCCCACCTGTTAAGGAGAGTTTTTTACAAAAGAACGCAGATTATTTTGGTGCGGGACTTTATAAAATACCGTTTAATGATGAAGCATTAAATGACATCAATGCTTGGGTTAGCAAAAACACCGACGGCATGATTGATAAAATGATTGATGAAATTAGCCCCTCTACGCTTATGTTCCTTATAAACGCGATTTGTTTTGACGCCGAGTGGGAAACAAAATATGAAAGCGAAGACATAAGTGACGGCAAGTTTACCTCGCTTAACGGCAAAATACAGGACGTAGAGTTTATGTCTTCGCAAGAAAGCCTATATCTTGACGACGGCTCTGCTACGGGATTTATTAAAGATTATGCGGGTGGCAAATATAGTTTTGCGGCGCTTTTGCCCAATGAAAACGTTGACCTTTCTAAATATATCGGAACGCTAAAAGATACACTTAAAGACACCATAAAAAATGCCGAAAACTCGTCGGTTTCGGCTTATATTCCAAAGTTTACTTTTGATTACGGCATACGGCTTAACGAAGTTTTAGCGGCTCTCGGAATGGAAAAGGCATTCTCGGTACAGGCGGATTTTTCTGGTATTTGTAACGGTGACATTTTCATCAGCAGAGTTTTACACAAAGCGAAAATTATTTTAGACGCAGACGGCACAAAGGCTGCCGCCGCGACGAGCGTTGAAATTAAATGTATGGGCACGATGCAGGAAGAAAAAACCGTTTACCTCAACCGCCCGTTTGTTTATATGATTATTGATAACGAAACACAGTTGCCTATCTTTATGGGTACTGTGACAGAATTTTAAGCAAAAGAAAAGCACTCTTGACAGAGTGCTTTTCTTTTTTAGAATACTTTTAATGCAATCAACACTTGTAGTGCTACGAATGCGGCATAAATACAAAGAAGTATTATTCCTTGTGAGCGGCGAAGTTTGCCCTTAAAGAGCGTTGGCAACGTCATTAAAGCCATTACGCCGACCATAAGCGGTATTTCGATAATTTGTGAAGTGTTAAACCCAAAAAGTTTGCTGCCTTCAGGAATAACGAAGGGTGAAATTGTTACCGCGGCACCCGATACCAACACCAAATTGAAGATATTGGCACCGATGATATTACCGAGTGACAATGCACCGTGGCCTTTAAGAAGTGCAGTAACCGCTGTTACAAGTTCGGGAAGTGACGTGCAGAGCGCTACAACGGTAACGCCTATAACCTCTGTTGGAATACCTGCCATTGTGGCAAGAGAAACCGACGAGCCTTCAAGCATATCCGCACCAACGGCAATTAAAGCCGCACTTACAACCAACATAACAATATCTTTTACAAACTGTGCGTTGGATGAAGTTTCTTCCTCTTCTTCGTCTTTTTTCTCTACGGGGTTTTTGAAACCGCTACGAATAGTCATGGTCATATATATAGCAAAAACGATTAGCATTACTATACCGAGCCATCTGTCAAAACGTCCAAATAAATATGCTGCAACCATATAAATAGCCGCCGAAACAAAGAAGAATATTAC
>JAFPBM010000054.1 GCA_017424125.1 Clostridia bacterium
AAGAATATTCGTCGGCAATATAGTTTTCGGTGTGTTTAAGCGAGCCGTAAACGCATTTTACAGCACCGCGCAGAGTTTTTTCAGTGCGGTCTTCGCGGTCAATAACCTTTTCCCAATCCCATTGGTCAACAAAAGCCGAATGAATGTTATCGAGGTCTTCGTCGCGGCGAATGGCGTTCATATCGGTATAAAGTCCTTCACCTTTTCTAAAACCGTAACTGCCGAGCGCGTAACGTTTCCATTTTGCAAGTGACTGTACGATTTCATATTCGTCGTCCTGTCCCTTTATGTCGAAGGCAACGGGACGCTCAACACCGTTCAGCGTATCGTTAAGGCCCGACGTTTTGCCAACAAAAAGCGGAGCCGAAACACGCGTTAAGTTAAGGCCTATAGCCAAATCTCTTTCAAAAAAATCTTTAACCTTCTTAATAGCAATCTGCGTCTGACGCGTATCAAGCAAGGTTTTATAGCCTGTGGGAAGACTGCTCATTTTGTCCCCCTCCTTAAAAAATATAATAGCATCATACCATAAAAGAACGGTATGTTCAATAGATATTAGCCTATTTCGTCAAAAAGTCCTAAAACGACAATACCGATAGCCGCTGTGCCAATCATCAAATAGTGTTTCCAGGAAAGGCGTTCTTTTAGGAAGATACGGCTCCAAAGTACCGATGCGAGACAATAAGCCGAGATAATCGGTGCACTCATAGCAAGGTGTTTTGTATCGGAAATTGCGTATATGTATGCAAACTGACCTGCGGTTTCAAATATAGCACCGATGTATTTGGGCGCTTCGCGTTTTGGCAAAAATTTTGCCTTTTTAACGAATTTAAGCCACAGGAAACTGACAACACCGCAAAGCAAGAAGGTGAGTTCATACGCAACGTTGGCAGAATCTTCGTCAAGAGTTTCAAGCACAAGGCTGTCGGCAAAAGTTCCTGCAGCATCAAGCACACAATAAAGTAGCGGGAGAAGCAGTGCAAGAGCAGATTTTGCATAGCGGTAGTTGGATTTATCCTGTCTTGCGGCGCGAAGTTCGTCATCCTCAAAATACTCTACAAATCCAATGCCGATAACGCCGATACAAACAAGTGCTACGGCGGCAATCTGATAGCCGTTCATCGAAACGCCGAACGCAATAAGCGAGGTGATAGCAACAAGTGCGCCCGAACTATTGCATATAGGCGAAGAAACCGAAAGTTCTATGTAACGCAGACCGACGTAACCGAGTGTCATAGAGCCGATGTATAAAAGCGATACGGGTAAATAACGTAAAAGCACGTCAAAACTGATGGCAACGCCGCCTATAAAGATTTCATAAGCCGCGTGTAAACCCATTACAACGCCGACCGCGGTTACCATTTTCAGGTGACTGTGTTTATCGTCTGCATCGCGGCAGCCGATTTTTGAAAAAAGGTCAGAACCGCTCCAACAAAGAAGCGCAATAACTGATAATATAAACCACATAAACTATTCCCCTAATTCTATAAGATTTTTTTCATAAAGTTTTTGAAGTGATAATATAACGCCGAGTTTTGCGTGTGGCCAGGTAAGACCGCCTTGGAAAAATACGGCGTAGGGCGGACGCATAGGACCGTCAGCCGAAAGTTCAATCGACGAGCCCTGTATAAACGCACCCGCCGCCATTACAACGGGCGAATCATAACCGGGCATATCAGAGGCTATTGGTACCGCAAAACTGTCAACGGGCGCCGCCGCCTGTATTCCGTGGCAGAAAGCGAGCAGTCTTTCGGGGCTTTCAAGCACCACAGACTGAATTATATCGTGACGCGTTTGTGCTGATTTAGGTATAACGTCAAAACCGAGTTGCTCATAAACCGCCGCCATAAAGATTGCGCCTTTAACCGCAGATGCGGTAACGGTGGGAGCCAAGAAGAATCCTTGATAAAAATCTTTCATAACGCCGAAGTTTGCGCCAACCTCTTGTCCGAGTCCCGGTGCGCTTAGGCGGTATGCACATCGGTCAACACATTTTTGCGTACCGCAGATGTATCCGCCCGAAGTGGCAAGTCCGCCACCCGCGTTTTTAATAAGCGAGCCGACGACCATATCCGCGCCAACGTCCGATGGCTCGATTTCTTCCGTAAACTCGCCGTAACAGTTATCAACC
>JAFPBM010000055.1 GCA_017424125.1 Clostridia bacterium
ATCACAGCAACCCGCCGAGAGCGAGCCTGAGCCAACTGAAAGTGAGCCTAAAGAGCCAAGTGACGACGACACAGTATCGTCAGAACACTCTACATCATCACAAGAACAAACCCCGTAACTTACGGGGTTTTATTTTTTGCAAAAAATGCTTGACAAACGGGGTCTATGATAGTATAATAACGGCTGTAAAGTAAAACGCTTTACAGGGAAGGTGAAGTAATGCCCAAAGATTTGGCGCTGTCACATTTGCTCGACGTTTACGGTTCGCTGCTATCAGAAAAACAACGCCTCTTGTGCGAACTTTATTATGACGAGGATTTATCTCTCGCCGAAATCGCAGAGAATGAGGGCATAACCCGCCAAGGTGTGCGCGACGCCCTTAAAAAAGCGGAACAGCAGTTGCGACATTTTGAAGATAACTTAGGGTTGCTCAAAAAAACAGAGGCTCTGCGTGTTGGGGCAGAAGCCGTTAAAAACGGCGGAGATATAAATAAACTTTACGATTTGATAGATTCTTTTTAAGGCGGTGATTTGGTGGCTTTTAACAATCTGTCCGATAAACTTTCGGCGGCTTTTAAACGTCTGCGCTCAAAAGGTAAACTGACCGAAGCGGACGTAAAAGAGGCAATGCGCGAGGTGCGCCTTGCATTATTGGAAGCCGATGTTAACTATGCCGTAGCCAAGAACTTTACAAACACCGTAACCGAAAAATGCATAGGCGAAAAGGTTATGGAAAGTCTTACCGCACCGCAAATGGTTGTAAAAATCGTCCGTGACGAACTCACAGCCCTTATGGGCGGCGAACACGCAAGGCTCAAAATATCCGATAAACTTCCCACCGTAATTATGATGTGCGGTCTTCAGGGTTCAGGTAAAACAACACACTCGGCAAAACTTGCGCGTTATCTCAAAACACAAGGTCACAGACCAATGCTTGTCGCTTGTGATATATACCGTCCCGCCGCTATCGAACAGTTAAAGGTTGTCGGCAGTCAGGTAGAGGTCCCCGTTTTCGAGATGGGCACAGAAAAACCTGAAAAAATTGCTGCGGCGGCAATCAAACATGCGCGTGACTACGGACATGATTTCGTTATTTTGGATACCGCAGGCCGTCTTCACATTGATGAAGAACTTATGGACGAACTCGTCCGTGTGACCAAGGCGGTTGATGTTCATAATATATTGCTTGTTGTCGATTCAATGATAGGTCAGGACGCCGTAAACGTTGCCAAAGCGTTTGATGAGCAAATGGCAATCGACGGCGTAATTTTAACCAAACTTGACGGTGATACCCGCGGCGGTGCCGCGCTTTCGGTACGCGCCGTTACGGGCAAACCGATTATGTTCTCGGGCGTTGGTGAAAAGTTAGACCAGTTTGAAGAGTTTCACCCCGAACGCATGACGTCCCGCATACTCGGTATGGGTGATATGCTTTCGCTTATCGAAAAGGTCGAAACCGAGATTGACGAGAAAAAAGCGCTTGAAACGGCTCAAAGACTGCAAGAAAACAAGTTCGATATGAACGATTTGCTTGAACAGTTTGAAAGTCTTAAAAAAATGGGACCGCTTAAAAACGTTTTGGGTATGATACCGGGTATGGAAAAACAACTGCGTGACGTTGATATTGACGACCGCATGATGTTAAGAACCGAAGCGATTATCAAATCAATGACCAAAAAAGAGCGTCAAAAACCCGAGATTCTTAACGCCTCTCGCCGTAAACGTATTGCCGCAGGTTGCGGACAAACGGTTGAAGAGGTTAATAAACTCATAAAACAGTACGAACAAATGAAAAAAATGTTCAAACAAAT
>JAFPBM010000056.1 GCA_017424125.1 Clostridia bacterium
AGCAGTTGCAAAGTTCGGTAAAAAAGAGCTTGCCACATTTGGTTCCATCGTATCTCTGGTAGCAGGCTGCGGACTGTTTGTTGTTACACCCAACAACACCGGTCTCGACCTCATCATCTACGTTGCATGTCAGCTCGTTTACTCCCTCGGTCTTGGCATCTATTCCACCGTTTCCTGGGCTATGATGGGTGATGCTATTGACTATAACGAATGGAAAACAGGCAAACGTGAAGAAGGCACTGTTTATTCACTGCACTCTTTCTTCCGCAAGTTAGCACAAGGCATTGGACCCTCTCTCGTACTTATCATAATGGTAGCGTTTGGCTACGTTGGCGCAGACGAAGGCAACCAGGCTTGGCAGGTTGCGGTTAATATGAGATATATCGTTGCCGCAACTTATATGTTCTCTGCTATACTTCAGTTTGTTGGTTTGGGACTTATTTACAACCTTGACAAGAAGACTCTTGCACAGATGAACAAAGAACTCGGTCGCGACGAAGAAACAGCAATCGCAGAAAATTAAGTTTAATTTTTAAGATGCCCGATTGCGCTGCATTCGGGCATCTATTTTGTAAAAAGGATGAAAAGAATGAGAACTGTTATCAATTTTAATGACAATTGGTTATTTACCAAGGAAGCGAAAGAAATCCCTGCCGCTTTACCGAGCGATTGGGAATCCGTAAGTCTTCCCCACTGTTATAACGCCATTGACGGACAGGACGGCGGCAACGATTATTACCGCGGCACTGTTTATTATGCAAAGGCTTTCAAAAAAGCCGAACTTCCCGCAAACGAGCGCTATTTTGTGGAAATCAAAGGTGCTAACTCCTCTGCTACACTTTATCTCAACGGCAAGGAACTTGCAAATCACGATGGCGGTTATTCCACCTGGCGTGTTGATATTACCGATACCTTAAATGAAGAAAACTTGCTTGTAATCACCGTTGACAACGCCGCAAACGAGCGCGTTTATCCGCAGATGGCTGACTTCACTTTCTATGGTGGTCTTTACAGAGACGTTAATATTATCTCGGTTAGCGACTCACATTTCTGTCTTGAATATTACGGCGGTCCCGGAATTGCCGTAACACCTGCTATTGACGGCGCAGACGCCAACGTAGAGGTTGAAGTTTTTGTAACAAACAAGGAAGACGGACAGAACGTTCACTACGTTATTGAAGACAAAGAAGGTAACACGGTTGCCGAAACTGTAAGTGCTGACACAAAGGTAACCCTCACAATTAAAGACGTTACACTTTGGCACGGCAGACGTAATCCATACCTTTACACAGCAAAAGCAGAACTTGTAGAGAATGATACTGTACTTGATAATATTTCCACACGTTTTGGTTGCCGTACGTTTAAGATTGACCCTGAAAACGGATTTATTTTGAACGGTGAAGAGTATCCGCTTCGCGGTGTTTCACGCCACCAAGACCGTTGGCAGAAGGGTAACGCACTTTCCCGCGAAGACCATAAGGAAGATATCGAACTCATTTACGAGATGGGTGCTACTACAATCCGTCTTGCACACTATCAGCACGACCAATATTTCTATGATTTGTGCGACGAGTACGGTCTTGTAATCTGGGCGGAAATCCCCTATATTTCCAAACACATGCCCACCGGTCGCGAGAACACCATAAGCCAGATGAAAGAACTTATCACACAAAACTACAACCACCCCTCTATTGTGGTTTGGGGACTTTCTAATGAAATTGGCATTGGCGGTTCGGACGAGGATTTGCTTGAAAACCACCGCATCCTTAACGATATGTGTCACGAAATGGACAAAACCCGTCTTACCACTATTGCGGCTGTTTCTATGTGCAAAATGGATGACCCGTATTTGCAGATTCCCGACGTTGTTTCCTACAACCACTACTTTGGTTGGTACGGCGGTGAGACCGATATGAACGGCCCGTGGTTTGATAAGTTCCACGAGATGCACCCGAATATTCCGATTGGATGCAGTGAGTACGGATGCGAGGCACTTAACTGGCACACCTCTACCCCGACACAAGGCGACTACACCGAAGAATATCAGGCATATTACCACGAAGAACTTATAAAACAATTCTTCAGCCGCAAATATATGTGGGCAACACACGTTTGGAATATGTTTGACTTTGGCGCTGACGCACGTTGCGAGGGCGGCGAAAACGGACAAAACCACAAAGGTCTTATCACCATCGACCGCAAGTACAAAAAGGATGCTTTTTATGCATACAAGGCTTGGCTTTCGGATGAGCCGTTTGTACACATCTGCGGCAAACGCTACGTTGACCGCGTTGAAGACGTAACACGTGTTACTGTTTATTCCAATCAACCCAGCGTTGAACTTTTTGTAAATGGTGAATCACTTGCAAAAATTGAAAGCGCTGAACACTTCTTCTATTTTGACGTACCAAACGTGGGTGAGAGTAAACTTTTGGCCGTTGCGGGTGAATGCAAGGACGAAAGTGTTATCCGCAAGGTTGATACCTTTAACGAAGAATATCGTCTAAAAGAACAAGGCGCTATCATAAACTGGTTTGACGTTGATATGCCCGACGGCAGACTCTCTCTTAACGATAAGATGAGCGACGTTCTTCTGACATTTAGAGGCAAGATGCTCTTTATGAAACTCGTTGGCAAACTCATGGGCGGTAAAAAAGGCAAAAAAGGCGGTAAGATTAAGGCTGCCGGCTTTGAGGTTGGTCCTGAGATGA
>JAFPBM010000057.1 GCA_017424125.1 Clostridia bacterium
AGTAATTGGTATCGAAAAGAACAAACCCGACGCTATAAATAATATGAAATCACTTTCGGCACAAAACGCAAAAATCAGCGTGGACGTTTTGCCAACGCTTTATCCGCAAGGCGCAGAAAAAGTGCTTGTTTACCATACCACAGGCAAGCAGATAGGCGATGGAAAATTACCCATAGATGTCGGCTGTGTCGTCTGCAACGTAACCACACTTGCGGCAATTGGCAAATACTTAAAAACGGGTATGCCGCTTGTTGAAAAGTGTGTAACGGTCGATGGCGCCGTAAACGAACCGCAAAACGTAATAGTACCTATTGGCACCGCCATCGGCGACGTCTTCGAATTTTGCGGAGGTTTCAAAGAAGAACCTAAAAAGGTTATTTTCGGCGGCCCAATGATGGGAATTACTGCGCCCGATTTGAATTCACCTGTTATAAAAAACACCAACGCAATTATAGCGTTGTCTGCAAAAGATGCAAAGGTGCCCACCCCGTCTGCCTGTATTAGATGCGGCGCCTGCGCAAACCATTGTCCGTTTGGAATCAACCCTACAATTATTGCAAAAGCCTTAAAGGCAGGGGATATTGATACACTTAAAGAATGTGGAACAACGCTTTGTATGGAGTGCGGATGCTGTTCGTTCGTATGTCCTGCAAAACGTCCGATAGTACAAAATAACCGCCTTGCCAAACAGGTTTTACGTGCGGCAAAAGAAAAGGAGGCACAGAAATAATGAATTCTAAACTTTACATATCATCATCACCGCATATTCGCGGCTCGGTTTCCACCGTTTCGATTATGCGTGACGTATTAATTTCATTATTACCTGCGGCAATTGCGGGTTGCCTGATTTTCGGTATTAAATCTTTGGCGGTAATTGCCGTTTGCCTTATTTTTTCGGTAGGCTCGGAATTTGTTTTTAACTTAATCGTAAAAAAAGAACAAACAATAGGCGATTTAAGCGCCGCTGTAACGGGACTAATCCTCGCACTGAATCTTCCCGCAAACGTACCGCTTTGGCAGGCTGCTGTGGGCTCGGTGTTCGCTATTATAGTAGTTAAGTGCATTTTTGGCGGAATCGGCTGTAACGTTGTAAATCCTGCGGCTACGGCAAGGGTGTTTATGCTTATTGCATTTTCAGGAATGGCAAAATCTGCTTTCCCGATTGCAGATACCATATCTTCGGCAACGCCACTTGCGCAACTTGAAGCAAATACCGTGCCCGAAATTAAAGATTTACTTCTCGGCACAACGGGTGGCTCAATCGGCGAAACCTGTGCCGTTGCATTACTTTTCGGTGCGGCATATCTGCTAATCCGCCGCGTAATATCTTGGCACATTCCCGTAGCGTTTATCGGTACTGTTTTTGTGCTAAGTTTCCTTATAGCCGATTTTGATATTATGAAAGCGGTATCATACGTACTTTCAGGCGGACTTTTGCTCGGTGCTTTCTTTATGGCAACCGATTACGTTACCTCACCAATGACAAAACTTGGAAAAATCATCTTCGGTATCGGTGCGGGTCTTATAACAGTATTAATCCGTTTCTACGGCATATATCCGGAGGGAGTTTCCTTTGCAATACTTCTTATGAATATCGTAAATCCGTATATTGAAAAATTAACACAAAGAAAACTGTTTGGAGGTAACGCGTAATGAAAAGCCAAATCAAAACAGTTGTTTCTTTGACGGTTATTTGTGCGGTTGTAGCGGTTTTACTTGCCGTTACAAATTACATAACCGCACCCATTATCAAGAAAAACGAAGCTGCACAGGTTAACGGTGCGTTAAGTGTTGTGCTACCATCGGGAGAGGGATTTGAGGCTGTCGATATTTCTAAATATGAACTTCCCGAAACCATCACCGAAGTCTATAGCGAAAAGAACGGCGGTTACGTTTTCAAAATGCTAACATCGGGCTACGGCTCTGATTTCGTGCTTATGTGCGGTATTGATGCAAACGGTGCCGTTGTGGGTGCTACCTGTATTTCAAGTAACGAAACACTCGGGGCTGAAAAAGAGTACGGCAAAACACTCGTAGGCGCAACGGGTGAAACAATCGATGGCGTTGCTACCGTTTCGGGTGCCACCCGTACAACCGATGCTTATAAAAACGCAGTTCGCGATGCGCTCAATGCTAAAATCATTTTAGGCGGCGGCAGTGTTGATTTGCGTGATGAAACACAAATCCTTGCAGATAATCTTAACGCGGCATTACCGGCGGGTGAGGGCAAGTTTACGCCCGTCTTTATCACCGAAATTTTAGAGGGCGTACAAGAAGTCTATAAAGCCGAAAACGGTGCGGGATACGTGCTCAAATCGGGCGAAAACTTTATAGCCACTGCGGCTGACGGCACCGTCGTTTCGGATGTAGCAGACGACGTTAAAACCGCAATGTCAGATAACGCTAAAAAACTTATATCTTCAAAACTTACACAAATTGATATATCGGGATATGCCGATATGCCCACGCAGATTGAAGAGGCATATAAAACCGATTCAGGCAACTATGTCTTCCACCTTAAAGCCGCAGGCTTTGGTATCAACGGAGACGCTTGGTACAATCCGTCGGGTGAATATATAAAGATTAAAGTATCTGCAACAAAAGACGGAAAAATTATAGCGTGTGAAACCGTTTCTCAAAAGGAAACAGACGGAATAGGCTCTGCCTGTGCAGATAAAAAGTTCTATTCACAGTTCAACGGAAAAGAACAAACCAACTATAAAGAAATCGATGCCATAAGCGGCGCAACCGTTACAACAAACGGTTACAAGACTGCAATTTCAAAGGTCTTCGATGCAATAAATATTTTGAAAGGAGTGTCTTAATATGAATAAGAACAGTAATTTATCAATTCTTCTCAAAGGACTACTCCTTGAAAACCCTGTATTTGTTTTAATACTCGGCACCTGTCCCACACTTGCAACCTCTACAACCGTAATCGGTGCAATCGGTATGGGACTTGCGGCGACGGCGGTACTTATTTGTTCAAACGTCGTTATTTCACTTTTGCGTAACGTAATTCCGTCAAGTGCGCGTATCCCTTGCTATATCGTTATAATAGCGGGATTCGTTACAATAGTGCAAATGTTTATACATGCGTATTTACCTGCACTATACGATATGTTAGGCGTCTATTTGGCGCTTATTACAGTAAACTGCATTATCCTCGGCAGAGCCGAGATGTTTGCAGGTAAAAATACGGTTGGCAAGTCCGCGCTTGACGGCGTTGGAATGGGCCTTGGTTTCACACTTGCACTTCTAATGATGGCAACCGTGCGCGAAGTTTTCGGTGCAGGTTCTTTCGCGGGTATTGAAATTCCGTTTATTTCCAATTATAAAATTGAAATACTTACCAAAGCGCCGGGCGGATTTATGGTCTACGGTATGATGATTGCACTCGTCTATAAACTCACACACGGCAAAGCACCCAAAAAGAGTGAGTTTTCCTGTGCCGACTGTCCGTCTGCTGCATTTTGCGGTAAGACTTCTTGCACCGCAGAGAAAGGAGAGGAAAAGTAAATGGATGCTTTTAAGAGTTTGATAATAATTTTAATGTCATCTGTTTTGGTTAATAACTACGTGTTAAGCCGTTTCCTTGGAATTTGTCCTTTCCTCGGCGTTTCCAAAAAACTCAACCAAGCGGTTGGTATGGGTATCGCAGTTACACTTGTAATGGTCGTTGCAACCGCTGTTACCTGGCCGATTCAGCATTATATTCTTAACGTCTTTGATTTGGGATATATGCAGACTATTGTGTTTATTCTCGTAATAGCATCGCTTGTACAGTTGACCGAAATGATGCTCAAAAGATATATTCCCGCACTACATAAAAGCCTTGGCGTATATCTTCCGCTTATAACAACAAACTGTGCTGTTTTGGGCGTAACCATTGATAACATTACCGAACATAATTTTAATTTTGTAGAATCTTTGGTAAACTCGCTTGGTTGCGGACTCGGATTTTTACTTGCTATGGTACTCTTTTCGGGTGTTCGTTCAAGAATTAACGACAGTGAAATTCCCGAAAGTTTCAAAGGTTTGCCCGCAACACTTATTGCGGCTTCGTTTGTCTCACTCGCATTCTTCGGCTTTGCGGGTGTAGTTGATAAACTGTTTGCATAAGGGGGAACGATTATGACAGGTATTTTAATTGCATTTGCAGTAGTTGCCGTAATCGGCCTTATATGCGCGGTTTTACTTGCTCTTGCGGCACATTTTCTTTCGGTTCCCGAAGACGAAAACGTGCAACAAATCCGCGACTGTCTTCCGGGTGCCAACTGCGGCGCTTGCGGATATGCGGGTTGTGATGAATACGCTAAGGCAGTGGCCGCAGGTGAGGCTGCAACAAACCTTTGTATTCCTGGTGCCGATGCCGTCGCGGCAGAGGTTGCGGGAATTATGGGCACAGAAGCAATGGACGTTGTAGAGATGATAGCGCACGTGCGCTGTAACGGTACTTGCACGGCAACAGATACATTTGCGGATTATCAGGGCATTCGTTCTTGCGCCGCAATGTCTATGATTTACGGCGGACCGAACGTTTGCAAATATGGTTGTCTCGGTTGTGGAGACTGCGCCGCCGTTTGTCCTAACGACGCTATTTGCGTTATTGACGGTGTTGCCCGCATAAATGCTAAAAAGTGTATAGGTTGCGGACTTTGTGCCAAAAATTGTCCTAAAGGAATAATAGAGATTATTCCGCAAATCAGCACCGTTGCGGTTGCTTGCAGCAATCTTGAAAAAGGTGCAGTTGCACGTAAGAAGTGCAAAAACGCTTGTATCGGTTGCAAAAAGTGCGAACTCGGTTGTGAGCAAAAGGCAATCACGGTACAAAATAACGTTGCGGTAATTGATTACGATAAATGCAACGGATGCAACAAATGTGCGGAAAACTGTCCCACAAAATGTATTAAAACTTTGGTAGGTTAAATGAGTATTAAAAAAGCACTGTTAAACCATAAAAACGATATTCTGCTGGCTACAGGTATACTTTTACTTGCAGCAATATGTTTTCTGATTTTTTCTTTTTCTATGAAAGAGGGAAAATACGCCTTAGTAACAGTAGACGGGGAACAGGTGTATAAACATAGTTTAAACGAAGATGATGAAACCGTAATTCTCGGTGCAAACAGTAGTAGTGGCGAGCAAAACGTGCTGGTAATCAAAGACGGAAAAGCGTTTGTAAAAAGTGCAAACTGTCCCGATAAGATTTGCGTTTCGCACAGAAAAATTTCCAAAACGGGCGAAACAATCGTTTGCCTGCCGCACAAGGTAGTAGTTTCGGTGGTGGAAGAGTAAATTATGAAAAAAATTCATAAAATCACTTTTATAAGCATCTTTGCCGCTTTTGCTATGGTGCTCTCATACGTCGAAATGATGCTGCCGCCAATATGGTCGGCGGTGCCGGGAATAAAGGTTGGTTTGCCAAATGTTATTATAATTTTTGTGCTCTATAAACTTTCCTTTAAATACGCCGCTTTCATATCGCTTTTGCGCGTCTTTGCTGTCGCACTTCTTTTTGGCAACGTGCTAACGCTTTCTTACAGTATTGCAGGTGCGGTTATAAGCCTTACTTTAATGTGGTTACTTAAAAAAACGTCACTTTTTTCTATGGTAGGCGTGAGTATCGCGGGCGGAGTTTCGCATAATCTCGGTCAAATCATTGTCGCAATGATTGTGATGCAAACCAAGGAAATAGGCTATTATATGGCAATTTTGGCTGTAAGCGGAGTTTTGGCGGGAATTGTTATTGGTTTAATCGGTGCAATGCTTCTTAAATACACACAAAAAATAAAAATTAAATAATGAAAATATCCTGTTGACATTGCCTTTTTTATATAGTATAATCTCATTGACAAAAAATTAACAAATTTAGGAGATGACAAATATGAAAAAATTTCTAAGCATTGTTTTAGCAGCAGTCCTTGTTTTATCCGTAGCATCACTTGCAGGTTGCGGCGCAAAAGAAACACTTAAGTTTGGCTTGGGTGTACACGCATACACATCAGGTATTGCAAGTGCCGATGCAGACACCAATGGTAAGGGCGAAATCGTAACAAACGCAGCAGCAGTTTTGCTTGATAAAGACGGCAAGATTGTTAAATGTGCAATTGATACAATGTCTAACGAAGTTGCTTTCACTCCAGAAGGTAAATTTGTCGTCGCTACTGAATTTAAGACAAAATATGAGAAAGGCGCAGACTATGGTATGG
>JAFPBM010000058.1 GCA_017424125.1 Clostridia bacterium
CACGCTCTCGCTTGCCTCAAAAGTGCCTGTATGGATGCAGGTTGACGAGCCGATACAAAAACTTGCCGCAACCTACTTTTTCATACTCTATATGCCGATGTTGCCCCGTGCGGCAACCATAATTTTCGGCACGGTGCTTCGCTCGGCAGGGGACACGAAAACGCCGATGCTGATCGGAATTTTTGTGAATGCGGTAAACGTTATTTTAAACTTTTTGCTTATCTACGATACACGAACTGTCATACTGTTTGACCGCAGTATCACGCTTTACGGCGCAGGGCTTGGTGTGATCGGTGCGGCAATAGCGAGTGCAGTCGCCTTTACTCTCGGCGGAATCGTGATAACGGTCGCCTTGCTTTGCCACAAAAAGATATCGCCTCTCGGTTATTCGTTCAAACCCGATGCAAAAATTTTAAGACCTGCTATGAAAGTTGCCGTTCCCAATATGCTTCAGCGATTTGGCACCTCGCTCGGATACGTCTTCTTTGCATCAATGATAAACTCGCTCGGCGAGATTTCCACCGCCGCACACACGATTGCAAACACGGTTGAGTCGGCATTCTATATCCCTGCATACGGTATGCAGACTGCGGCGGCAACGCTTGCGGGTAATGCACTCGGTGCGGCAGACAAAAAGCGTATGCACGACTACACAAGGGTGATTATTTTCATCGAAATTGCGATGATGCTCGTTTCGGGCGGGCTGCTTTTTGCGTTTGCACCCGAGATGATGCGTATATTCAACAAGGATATCGCAGTGATTTCGCTCGGCACGGTGGTGCTTCGTATGGTTGCGCTCAGCGAGCCCTTTTACGGGATATGTATCGCTCTTGAGGGAATGCTTCAGGGCATAGGCAACACAAAACTGCCGTTTGTATTCAATATTATCGGTATGTGGGGAATAAGAATCGTCGGTACGTTTATCTGCGTTACCTTTTTTGACGGAGATCTTGTTTCCGCCTGGGGCTGTATGATACTTCACAATCTTGTGCTTTTCACGATGTTTTTAACCTATTGCACAAAGCGAAAAAACAATCCGCTTTACGGATGAAAAAATTTTATTTTTAACAATCTGTTGAAAAAATCGGTAAAATTTGATACTATATTTGTGCAAAAATATTTTGGAGGATGATTTTGTGAAGAAATTTTTATCTCTTTTAATTATAGCCACCCTGCTTTGCGTTGGCCTTGTTATCGGCGCGAGCATGGCAGAAGTAACCGACGGCCTTTATTTCAACGACATAAATCTTCTTTACACACTTGAAAAAGATTTTGACAAAGACCCTTTGACTGTTGAAGCGGTTGTGTATTTCGACAAGGCCGAGATGAAACGCAGCGATGGCGGCGTTCTTTTTGGCAACTATAATCCTTTTGACGACACTACCAGGAATTTTAACATTTATATTGCAGACAACGGCAAGCCCGCTATTAAAGTAAGAATTGGCGGAACTATTTTTACCCATATCTTTAAGACAGACTCTATCTATATAAACGAGTGGGTTCACCTTGCAATCGTTCGTGACTTTGACAAAAAGCAGTTTAGATGCTATATCAACGGCGAACTTGCAGACAGCGTTGACATCCCGAGTCACGTAGTTTCTTCTTCTACACGTAATTTCAAAATCGGCGGTGACAACTCGTATACCAACAGCGATTACTTTAGGGGTGCGATCAAATCACTTACACTTTATTCGGACGTTCGTACCGATGCGGAAATTAAAAAGGACGTAACAAAGCTTGATAAGAGTGGCCTTCTTGCGGCTTACGACTTTTCTTCTGCACAAGATCGCCCCAAGGTTGTAACTGACCTTTCTTCAAATAAGAACAA
>JAFPBM010000006.1 GCA_017424125.1 Clostridia bacterium
GCAGAGTGTTTATAAGGCTTATGCCGTCTGCGCCCGCGTCTTCACATGCTTTTGCAATTTCGACAATATCGGTTACGTTGGGTGAAAGTTTGAGTATTACGGGTTTAGTCGTAACCTTTTTAACTGCGCGGGTAACCTCTGCCGCCGCGGCGGCGCTTGTGCCGAAACTCATTCCTCCGCCGTGAACGTTGGGGCAGCTGACGTTTACTTCAAGCCAACCAACCTGTTCACAAGCATCTAACTTTTCGCAAGTATAAGCATAGTCTTCAATAGAAAAACCGCTTACGTTTGCCATTACTTTTTTATTAAAACACTTTGAAAGTTTAGGAAGTTCTTCGGTTATTACCTTTTCAACACCGGGGTTTTGCAGACCGACGGCGTTTATCATTCCCGCCTCACACTCGGCAATTCGGGGTGTGGGGTTGCCGAAACGTGCATCGCGGGTCGTACCCTTGAACGAAAAGGTGCCAAGCATATTTATATCATAAAGTTCCGAAAACTCATAACCGTAGCCAAAGGTTCCGCTTGCGGGAATTATGGGGTTATCGAGTTCTATATTGCAGAGGTTAACACTTAATTTTCCCACAGTATTTCCTCCTTCTTTAACACGGGACCGTCTTTACAGATTCGCTTATAACCCGTAATAGTTTTGCAAGAGCAACCCATACAAGCGCCGAAGCCGCAACCCATTCTCTCCTCAAAACTGAACTGACCGCCCGTTTTTGAGGCTTTATATACCGCCTTTAACATCGGTTCGGGTCCGCAGGTGTAGAAATGGGTGTAATCCATAGTCATAGCATCGGTAACGAAACCTTTTACTCCGTATGAGCCGTCTACCGTTGTTACGGTAACGTCGGCACCGAGCGCTTTAAACTCATCTTCGTAAAATACCTCGTCTTTATTGTTAAATCCGAGAACGACAGAGACTTTTTTGCCCTCTGCTATTAAATATTTTGCGAGCATATAAAGCGGTGGGACGCCAACGCCGCCGCCGAGCAATAGCGGTTTATCGCCCGAAAGTGACGTATCGTATCCGTTGCCGAGCCCCGTAAGGACGTCGAGCGTTCCCTCACTCATCTTGCTCATCATTTCGGTGCCTTTGCCGACAACTTTATAAATTATTGTCAGCAAATCACCCTCACAGTCGCAAACGGATATCGGACGGCGAAGATACATTCCGTCGAGTTTGATATTAACAAACTGTCCCGTTGCGACGATATCGCTTACGTCACCGCAAAGCGTCATTTTATAAACGTTTTCGGTAAGCGGTACGTTTTCTACTATTTTTAATAATACCTGTTGCATTTTATCTCCTTAGGATTATTCTTATCCCTACGCATCAATCGTTGAAATTGTAAGTGTGGTTTCTTCCAAAACGTCGAGTAAAACCTTTACGGTATCAAGTGCTGTAAAGATTGTTACGTTGTTTTCGGTTGATAACTGTCTTATCTGTAATCCGTCGTTAGCCTGTCCTGCCGAGCCGATATCCTTTGTATTGATTACATAGGCAATGTGGCCCTGACGGAGTGCCTCGGGAATTTCCTCGCTACCGTCTGAAATCTTGCCTAAAATATGGGTGCGGATTCCGTTGGATTTGAGGAAGTTTGCGGTACCCTCGGTTGCCTGAATGTTAAAGCCGAGGTTATAGAAACGGCGGATAAGAGGCAACGCCTCTTCCTTATCCTTATCGGCAATTGTGGCAAATACCGTACCGTAATTTTGCAGGTGCATTCCCGATGCCTGAAGTGCTTTATAAAGTGCGCGGTTGAGTTTATCGTCATAACCGATTGCTTCACCCGTTGATTTCATTTCGGGCGAGAGATATGCGTCAAGTCCGCGGATTTTATTGAACGAGAATACAGGCACTTTAACGTACCAACGCTCTTTCTCTTTCGGATAGATATCGACTATGCCCTGTTCTTTTAGGCTCTTGCCCAAGATAACTTCAGTTGCGATATCCGCAAGGCTGTAACCTGTAGATTTTGACAAGAAAGGTACTGTTCTTGAAGAACGTGGGTTAACCTCAATAATATAAACGTCTTCTTTTTCGTCAACGATAAACTGAATGTTGTAAAGACCGATTATACCGATGCCGAGACCGAGCATTTTTGCATATTTTAGTATAGTTTCCTTTACTTTATCCGAGATGCTAAAGGAAGGATAAACGCTTATTGAGTCACCGCTGTGAACGCCTGTACGCTCTACGAGTTCCATAATACCGGGCACGAAAACATCGGTGCCGTCGCAGATTGCGTCAACCTCAACCTCTTTACCCTGAATGTATTTGTCAACCAAAACAGGCTTGTCCTCGTCGATTTCAACGGCGGTTTTCAGGTAGTGACGAAGTTGCTCTTCATTTGCAACAATCTGCATTGCGCGGCCGCCGAGAACGAAACTCGGACGAACAAGTACGGGATAGCCGATTTCCTTAGCTGCGTTTATACCGTCTTCTATTTTGGTAACCGCTCTGCCCTTGGGTTGCGGAATGTTAAGACTTTGCAAAATCTTTTCGAAACTGTCGCGGTTTTCAGCACGTTCGATTGCAGCACAATCGGTTCCTATGATTTTAACTCCGCGGTCGTTAAGCGGTTCTGCCAAGTTTATAGCGGTCTGACCGCCGAGCGATGCTATTACACCCTCGGGTTTTTCAAACTCGATAATATTCATTACGTCTTCGGGTGTCAGCGGTTCGAAATAAAGTTTATCTGCCGTTGTATAGTCGGTTGAAACGGTTTCGGGGTTATTGTTGATAATAATAGCCTCATAACCCGACTTTTTGATTGTCATTACTGCGTGAACGGTTGAATAGTCAAACTCAACACCCTGTCCGATACGGATAGGACCTGCGCCCAAAACTACTATCTTCTTTCTATCTGTCAGGCGGGAAGCATTTTCGCCTGTGTATGAAGAATAGAAGTACGGAATATATGCGTTTGTATGGCAGGTATCAACCATTTTGTAAACGGGGAAAATTCCGTTCTCTTTGCGCACATTGTAAACGTCAAGTTCGGTAACGCCCCACATACGAGCGATAAATTTATCACAGAAGCCCATCTTCTTGGCGGCTTTGAGCGTTTCTACGCTCTTATCGTTTTTGAGTGTGTTTTCCATATCCACAATGTTTTTGAAAGCATCGAGGAAGTATGAAGTAATTTTGGTGATTTCGTGAAGTTCTGCTACCGAAACACCTCTGCGCATAAGTTCGGTTACCGCAAAAATGTTATCATCTTTGAACTCTTTTATATACTCAAAAAGTTCAGCCGTTTCCATATTGTCAAACTTAGCAAGATGGAAATGGTCTGCTCCGATTTCAAGTGAACGTACGGATTTAAGCAAACATTCTTCCAAGTTTGAGCCTATGCCCATAACCTCGCCCGTTGCTTTCATCTGTGTGCCGAGTGTGTTGGTGGCAGACGCAAACTTATCAAACGGGAAACGCGGAAGTTTTGCAACAACGTAGTCAAGTCTTGGTTCGAACGCGGCTGTTGTGTTGGCAATTGTAATGTCCTCAAGCGCCATACCTATGGCAATTTTTGCGGTTACACGTGCAATCGGGTATCCGCTTGCCTTGGACGCGAGAGCAGATGAACGCGAAACACGGGGGTTAACCTCAATTAAATAATACTCACTCGTTTCGGGATTGAGCGCGAACTGAACGTTACAACCGCCCTCAATCTTGAGTTCTTTTATAATCTTGATTGCGCTGTCGTTGAGCATCTTAAGGTCGTGGTCGTTTAAGGTCATTATGGGGGCTACAACCAAAGAGTCGCCTGTATGAACGCCGACAGGGTCGATGTTTTCCATACCGCAGATTGTAATTGCATGGTCGTTTGTATCGCGCATTACCTCAAACTCGATTTCCTTATAACCCTTAACGCTCTTTTCAATGAGAACCTGATGAACCGGTGATAATTTAAAAGCGTTGAGTCCGATTTCTATGAGTTCTTTTTCGTTATAAGCAAAGCCGCCGCCCGTTCCGCCGAGTGTAAACGCGGGACGCAAAACAACGGGATAACCTATGCGCTTTGCCGCTTCTTTAGCCTCGTCAATGCTATATGTAATTTCAGACGGAATGGTCGGTTCGCCTATCGACTGACAAAGTTCTTTAAATAGTTCTCTATCCTCTGCACGTTCGATACTTTCGCTGCTGGTGCCGAGAAGTTCTACGCCGCACTCTTTAAGTACACCCTTCTTTTCAAGTTGCATTGCGATATTAAGACCTGTTTGTCCGCCGATACCCGGAACGATGGCATCGGGACGCTCATAGCGCAGAATCTTTGCGATATATTCGAGTGTGAGCGGCTCCATATACACCTTATCGGCTATTACGGTATCGGTCATTATTGTGGCGGGGTTTGAATTGCAAAGTATTACCTCATAACCCTCTTCACGAAGTGCAAGACAAGCCTGTGTTCCTGCATAGTCAAACTCTGCCGCCTGACCGATAACAATCGGGCCCGAGCCAATTATAAGTATTTTCTTTATATCTGTTCTTTTAGCCATCGTTTATGCCTCCAAATTAAGTTTGTATACTATTTTTCCGTTGCAGACGCTCATAAGACATCTGCCCGTAAGTTTTTCGTTTTCAAAGGGTGTTGCTTTACCGAGTGACAGAAAATCATCGGTATTTACTGTTTCCTCATAATCAAGGTCCCACACCGTATAATCGTCTCCTTGCGGTATGCCGAAACGTTTTCTGGGGTTAAGACACATAAGTTCCACCAATTTTTCAAGCGTTATGACACCCGCTTTTACAAGGTGGGTATACATAACGGGGAAAGCCGTTTCAAGCCCGACTATGCCAAAAGCACTCTTTTCGAGTCCTTTTGCCTTTTCCTCTTTAGAGTGGGGCGCATGGTCGGTTGCAATCATATCAATCGTTCCGTCGCGTATGCCCTCAATAAGCGCTTCCCTATCTTCACGGCTTCGAAGCGGCGGATTCATTTTAAATCTGCCCTCTTCTTTCAAATCCTCATCACACAGCACAAGATAGTGCGGTGCGGTTTCACAGGTTACGGGAAGTCCCGCTTTTTTAGCCTCTCTTATAAGTTCCACACTTTCTTTTGTGGATATGTGGCAGACGTGATAGTCACATCCCGTTTCGGCTACTAACTTTAAGTCACGCGCGATGGGACCGTATTCACTCTCACTGCAGATACCCTTATGCCCGTGTGTTTTAGCATAGACTCCGTCGTGTATATAACCGCCGTTTAAGAGCGAATTATCTTCACAGTGCGCCACAATCATTTTGCCGAGCGCTTTTGCTTTTAACATTGCTTCCCGCATAAGCGCTTCCGATTGTACGCCTCGCCCATCGTCCGAAAAGGCTATTGCGTTTTGTGACAGAATTTCCATATCGGATAATTCTTCGCCCCGTTGCCCCACCGTTATTGCGGCGTAGGGGTAAATATTTATAAGCGAATCTTTTTTGATAATATCAAGTTGTTTTTCTAAATTATCAAAACTATCGGGTACGGGGTTTAGGTTAGGCATTGTGCAAACCGCGGTATAACCGCCGCGCGCCGCCGCGGCGCTGCCCGATTTAACAGTTTCTTTATATGAAAAACCCGGCTCACGAAAATGCACATGCACATCGCAAAAGCCGGGAAAAACAGCAATATTTTTAGAAAGAGATACCAATGCCGAAAAATGCGGACAATCAGCCACGGTATTTTTTACTCCGATAAAATTTATTTGACCGTTTGATTGATTGTGTGTCATTTTCCTTCTCCTTCTTACAAAAAATCCCACCGAAAACGGCAGGATTTGCATACAAAAACAGGACACAGCTGCAAGCCGTATCATTATTCTATATTTATCAAAATCTTGCCGACCTCTCTGGACCGTCTATTAAAGATTTATTTCCAATAGATTATATCATAATATATATATATTGTCAACAAATTTAAACATAAAAAAGTGGACGAAAACGCCCACTTTTTTATTTAATCTGTCCAATATTCCGTGTTGGTAATTGTTGCGGCGGTTAAGTAACCGTCTGCCAAAAAGAAATCGAGTTTGATTTTATCAAATGTTGCCGATAAAACAGTGCAGTTTTGTGCCGGTCCCAAAAGGAAATACTGTTCATCTTCGGTGGCTACGTGCTCTGTAAAATCCGCCTCCAATTTTGCGGTAATATCGCTTTTTGTGGTTACGTCAAGAAGTTTAAGACCGTAAACGCTACCGCCCGTTACGGCGATTACCGCTATGCCTTTATCCTCGTTTGCTTTTTCGTAATAAAAGGACGCGTTGCTTGTGACAAGGCAAACGGCGGTTTCCCCTGCTACTTCGGAAAGCAAAACTTTATCCTGGTCGGCGTCACCCGTATCTTCGGGGAAAACTTTTTTGAA
>JAFPBM010000059.1 GCA_017424125.1 Clostridia bacterium
AACGTCAAGATGGTTGGGTGCTACGTTGGTAACAACAGCAACGTCGGGACTCTTGCGCATAGATATAAGTTGGAAAGAAGACAGTTCAACAACAACGTAGTCTTCGGGTTTAATGTTATCAATAATCGGCAAAAGCGGTGTACCGATGTTACCTCCAAGGTGAACCGTTTTGCCCTCGCGTTTAAGCATTTCGGAAATAAGCGTAGTTGTGGTAGTCTTTCCGTCAGAGCCCGTAACGGCAAAAATCGTAGCGGGGCAGAGGTCGAAAAATACCTCCATCTCACTCGTAACGGCAATACCTTTTTTACGCGCCGAATAAAGTTCGGGCAGATTAAAGTTCATACCGGGTGTGCGGAAGATAATATCAACTTCAAGATTATCAAGATAGTTTTCGCCAAGACGGAGTTCAGCCCCTGCCGTTTCAAGTGTCGCAGCAACGTCGCCCAACTGTTCGCGCGTACGGCGGTCGCACGCAAACACACGCGCACCCTTTTTAAGAAAATCAAGGATTAACTGCGTGTGGCTGATACCAATACCGCACATAGCAATTTTTTTGCCTTCCAAATTATTCCAGAACTGTTTGCAATCCATATCGCACGTCCCCTTAAATAGATAGTATATATTATATTATACTTTCATATTATTAAAATATCAACACTAAAAGTAAAGTCCGTTTATTGGGACTTACTAAAAATTAAAATAAAAAATGTAAAAAGGGTATTGACAAATAAAAACCCTTGTTATATAATAAGATTACAGAAAACGAACAAATGTTCGTTTCGGGAGGAAATGAAAAATGAGTATAGGATTTATCTTTCAAACAGTATTAGAGTTGGTTATGGCGGCAGCCGTTATTTTCGCAGTTTTGCGCGAAGATACACTCATTAAATTTGAGGAGAAGATTGCGCTTAATTTCCGTAGCCGCCGCGCACATAAAAAAGCACTTATCATAAAAACTGAGGATAGCGTTTCTCATTGCGCATAAAACATACATACACAAAATAAAAACACCAAACTTCGTGGCTTACCCTTCGCCGCGGGGTTTGGTGTTTTTTTGTTGATTTATAAATATTTTGGTGTTATTATATAAACAAAGTTGGTGAAGAAAATTATGGAATATAGAATTGAAAAAGATTCAATTGGCGAGATTGAAGTACCGGCCGAAAATTTTTGGGGCGCCCAGACCGAGCGTAGCCGCATAAACTTTCAAATAGGTAAAGAAAAAATGCCAAGCGAAATTATTGCGGCTTTTGCAAAACTTAAATCGGCTTGCGCTAAGGCTAATTTTGATTTTGATAAAATCTCTAAAAAGCAGTGTGATGCAATAGTCGATGTCTGTAAAGAGATTGAAAACGGCACGCTTGCGGGTGAATTTCCACTTGTCGTCTGGCAAACTGGCAGTGGCACACAGACCAATATGAACGTTAACGAGGTTATAGCCAACCGCGCAAACAAAAAGACGGGCGAAAAACTTTTACACCCTAACGATACCGTTAACTGTTCTCAAAGTTCGAACGATACCTATCCTTCCGCTATGCGAATAGCCTTTTGCAGAGAAATAGAAAGACTAATCCCCGCGGCAGAGCAGTTGAGGGATGCTTTTTATACACTCGAAAAAGAAAACGAGGGGATAATAAAAATCGGCAGAACACATCTGCAGGATGCAGTACCGCTTACCTTTTCACAGGAAATCAGTGGATGGCGCAGTATGCTTGATAAGGATATTGATGCCATAAAGCAGACCGAAAAAGCGCTAATGTCCTTAGCAATCGGCGGCACCGCCGTCGGTACGGGATTAAACGCGCCCGAAAACTTCGGTGACCGCGTAGCAGAGTATCTAAAGGCTGAAACGGGTATAGATTTTTCATCGTCAGACAATAAATTCCGTTCTCTCACGTCACTTTCGGACGTTTCGGTGGCACACGGTGCGCTTACGGCACTCGCTTCGGATTTAATGAAAATTGCCAACGATATTCGTCTTTTATCTTCTGGGCCGCGTTCTGGAATAGGAGAGATATTTATCCCCGAAAACGAACCGGGAAGTTCTATAATGCCCGGTAAGGTCAATCCAACTCAGTGCGAGATGGTAACAATGGTTGCAGTGCGCGTGATGGGCAACGATACAAGTATTTCGGTTGCGGCATCACAGGGTAACTTCCAACTTAACGTTTTCTTGCCTGTAACGGCATACAGTTTTTTGCAGTCGACAAGGCTTTTAACCGATGCAATGCATTCTTTTAATAAAAACTGTGTATCGGGAATAAAGGCAAACACCGCCAAAATGCAAGAAAATCTAAACCGTTCTTTAATGCTTGTAACGGCACTGAACGGTAAAATAGGTTATGAAAAAGCGGCAGAAGTCGCTAAAAAGGCATATAAGGAAAATCTGACGTTGGCAGAGGCGTGTGAAAGTTTAGGATTTTTATCAAAATCCGAAGCCGAAAACGCACTTTCACCCGATAAGATGATAAGGAGTAGCAAATGAACATTAATGAAGAATCACTAAACTTACATTACGAACTCGGCGGTAAAATCGAGGTTGTTTCCCGTAAAAAAATCGAAACAAAGAACGACCTTTCACTTCTTTACACACCCGGCGTTGCCGAGGCTTGTAAAGAAATACATAAAGATTACGATAAATCTTTCGCCCTTACCCGCAGAAATAATCTTGTTGCGGTAATAACCGACGGCACAGCCGTTTTGGGCCTTGGTGATATCGGTCCTGCCGCCGCAATGCCCGTAATGGAGGGTAAATGCGCTTTGTTTAAGGAGTTTGCCGACGTAGACGCTTTCCCGATTTGCCTTGACACAAAGGACGTTGACGAAATCGTACGTACAATATATTTGATTTCCAAAAGTTTCGGCGGTATAAATTTGGAAGATATTGCCGCACCGCGTTGTTTCGAGATTGAGCGCAGGCTTAAAGAAATCTGCGATATCCCCGTATTCCACGATGACCAGCACGGCACAGCCGTTGCGGTCTGTGCCGCACTTATAAATGCGTTTAAGGTAACAAACAGAAAAATGGGCGAGGCAAAAATTGTCATTTGTGGCGCAGGTGCCGCAGGAACGTCCATTGCAAATCTTATAATGAAAATGGGCTTCGGCACCGTAATTATGGTGGATAGAAACGGCATTTTGTGCGACGGTGACGAAACGTTAACCGATGCGCAAAAGGCAATGGCAAAAATTACAAATCCCGAAAAAATAACCGGCACAGTAGCCGATGCGCTTGTGGGCGCAGACGTATTCGTCGGCGTATCCGCACCGCATATCGTAACTCGTGAAATGGTTTCAAAAATGAACAAAGATGCAATCGTATTCCCAATGGCAAACCCCGTGCCCGAAATCGAGCCCGAAGATGCAAAAGCAGGCGGTGCTGCAGTTATCGGCACGGGAAGAAGCGATTTGCCCAATCAGATTAACAACGTTCTTGTTTTCCCCGGTATCTTCAAGGGCGCATTACGTTCACGCGCCAAGGCAATAACCGAAGATATGAAGGTTGCGGCGGCAAAAGCCGTTGCATCTCTTGTAACGGAAGAAGAACTTAAAAACGGCACAATTATTCCAAGTGCCTTTAACCCCCACGTTGCAGATACCGTTGCCAAAGCGGTTGAGGAGTGTATCTAAATGAAAAAACTTTTATCGGGTATTTTAATATCTCTTATGTGTGTTAGTTTTGTTGCGTGTGCAAATAAGACGGTTTTCCCCGTGGATAATGGGGGCTACCCCAAAAACGATGTAGTTTTGATAAATGGCGAAGAATATTCCATTAATGGCAGTTATAACACAGACCAAGAAATTATCCCCGAACCCACAGTTATTGAAATAAAAAGGCAGGAAAAAATAAAAATCATAGTCGCCGACCACGATTTTTATCCGTCTGATTGGTGCATAGAGGAAACCGAGGGTATAACCGCCACAACATATACAAGTTCATATAGCGAAAACAAAAGTGACGATATGCCGGATGGCGCAAGTAGCGGACTTCGTATTTTCGAAATCACCGCAGAAAAAGATGCAAAAGAAATCATTTTAATGCATAAATCCTATTCGCTAAATGAAGAAAACAAACAGACAGAAGATGTCCTTTGTGTATATCAACAGGTTATAATAAAACTTTCGTAAAATACTAAAAGAATAGAAAATTAAACCACTCAAACGACCGTCTATGGCGGGTTAAGGGCGGCAGCCCTTGCCGTTTGGGGTGAGGGCAGGGAGAAGAAACCCTATAAAATATTAAAATTTCGTTTCGGTAATAGACGTATTACCGAAACGATTTTTATGTTATAAAATCTTTCTGCCCGAGGGGAAATCGGAATTCCCCTTAAGTTTTTCTTTGCTTCCTTTCTGCAAACGGGCAGAAAGGAAGTGCCTCCGCGGCATAAGCGGAAACAAAATCTACTTATTGATAAAAGTCGTTGAAAAACGAGTATAGTGTTCCAAAGGAAAAAGGCTATGTAGAACTTTCTACATAGCCTTTTAGTTTTTTTACAACTGTTTCGCAACTTCAAACAGTCTTTCAACCTCCGTTTTAAGTGCGGGGTATTTATCAAGTGTTGGACATTCCTCAACAAGCGCACGCGCTTCTTCACCCGCAATACGCATCGCATTTATATCGGTCTGCATATTTGCAATTTTAAGTTCGGGCAGACCGTGTTGTCTGTGCCCTAAAAAGTCACCGGGACCGCGCGCCTGTAAATCGGCGTCGGCAATCTTGAATCCATCTGTGGTAGAACAAATCGTTTCAAGTCTATGGAGTGTGGTTTCATCTTTTGCATCGGTTATAAGCACACAGGTTGAAGCATTGT
>JAFPBM010000007.1 GCA_017424125.1 Clostridia bacterium
AGCCGACCCGCGCGAATATTTTGACGTAATATTCAAAGACCCCACGTTCAAACCTGCATCGGTTTTCTTCTTCCCCAGTAAAAAGGAAGATATTATCGCAATGCACAAAAAACTCACAGACCATATAGGAAGCGCACCGCTTGGCGCAATGGATATGGAAAACGCTCCTGCCTGTGTAAACGGTGCTGTTACCGCTGCAGGAACCTCTGCTATGGGTATTGCCGCCGCAGGTTCTTTGGAAGACGCATACACCTGTGGTGAATGTTGCGCTAAAGAGGGTCTTGCTACAGGTATGTCTTGGGCATACGGTCCCGTTGCCGACCTTAATATAAATCCCAAAAACCCGATAATCAACGTTCGCTCTTGGGGCGACGATGCCGATAAAGCGGGTGACTTTGTTTCATCGTTTGTAAAAGGTATGCAGGATAACGGAATGATTGCAACCGCAAAACACTTCCCCGGTGACGGCGTTGACGACCGCGACCAACACATCTGCACAACCGCCAACACACTTTCTAAAGAAGAGTGGATGGCAACCTTTGGCAAAATTTGGAAAAGACTCATCGACGAGGGACTTCGTTCCATAATGCCGGGACATATTGGTCTTCCTGCATTTGAAAAGGACGGACAGGTTGTTCCCGCAACAATCAGTTATACTTTGCTTACAGAACTTCTCCGTAACGAACTTGGCTTCGACGGACTTATCGTTAGTGACGGTATGAATATGGGCGGTCTTGCACCCTACGTAACACAAGAAGAAGGTATCATTAAAATGGTACAGGCAGGTTGCGACCTTTTACTGTTTGCAAACTTCTGGGCAGATATTTCGTTTACCCTTGACGTTCTTGAAAAGGCTGTTAACGACGGCACAATCACGATTGAGCGCGTAAAGGAAACTATCTACCGCTTGTGGAAAGAAAAACAGCGTCTTGGCCTTTTGGACGAGGGCGAAAATATGCTCTACAAAGAAACAAGCGAAGAAGATAAAATCCGTTTCAGAGAAACTGCAAAGAGAATTGCCGAAAATTCAATTCAACTTTACAGAAACGAACTTGGACTTCTTCCGCTTGATGAAAAGAAGATTAAAAAGGTTATAAGTGTTGATATTACAAACTCCGATTCAAAAATTAAGAACAAGTTTGACGCCTATTTGGAAGAAAAGGGCGTAGAAATTATTAAATACGGCCACTTTACAGACAACGGCTTTGTGCGTGAAGCAACATTGCCGCAGGCGGATTTGATTATACTCAACTTCTTCTATGGTTCGCAGTGGTGCACAAACGATATAGCGCCTAACGGTGCGTACGTTCGTTGCCTTTACGAGTATATTTTCAAAACCAATATGCCGGTTTTGATGCTCTGCAACGGCAGTCCCTACATTACGTACACGTTCCCCTATGCAAAAACGGTTATAAACACCTTTGCACCGACAGGTTGCGACCCCGAAACACTTTACGAAATTGTTTTCGGTAAGAGAGAAGCCAAGGGTATTGCCCCTGTTAAACTTCCGTAAAACAAAAAAACTCTCGTTCCATTGGAACGAGAGTTTTTTACTATTAGAAATTAAAGAGTTTTTCTTCAAGTTCTTTTGTAAGCGGTCCGCCATAGGGGCAAAGTTGATATGCCTCTGCAAAGCGAACGCGACTGCCGCGTTTTTTGCCGTAACGGGCTATAAGTTCACGTCTGAAACGGGCGGCAGTTCTTGCAAAGCGAACGGAATAACCGCGTTTTGCCGCTAAAACTTCCTTGTCGGTTGTGTCTGCGGTAATTTCCATACCCTTAAGCCACTCAAGACGTTCTGCCTCACCTTCGGGAACTTCTTGGTGCTCTGTGTAGGGCAACCATTCGTAAACCTGTGATACGTTAAGGCTTGCGATATGTAACTTCGTGTTGATTTCATCGTTCATATCGAGTACGATGTCAGCACGAAATTCGGGGTCAAGGAATTTGTCCTCATAATACATAATAACGGGCATATCACGCATAGCGGGTACGTCGGGGCACTCGTGCGGTACGGTCAAAAGATAAGAGGCATCCTGAACGAGAAGACCTGCGGCGCGGTGGTCGGCGTGGTAGTCGTTTGTGCGGTGAGAGAAGACAATGTCGGGCGCAAACTCGCGTATGTAGCGGATAAGTCTGCGGCGGGTGTCAAGGTCGGCAACAAGTGTGCAGTCATCGGAATCAGACCAGATGTCATAGGTAATTCCAAGCAACTTTGCAACCGATGCAGATTCACCGGCACGACGGCGAGAAGTTTCTTCGGGGGTCATAATGTGGTGACCGCCACAACCGTTTGTGAGGGACAAAAAGCGTACCTCATATCCCATTTTAACATACTTGTGTGCAAGACCGCCGCAACGGAATTCGTTGTCGTCCTGATGGGCGCCTATCATTAAAATTTTCATAAAACACCATTCCTTTTCATGTTTTTACAAATTATAGTACGGATTATTTGCAAGTTCAATCTCATTTTTGGGCAAAAAACTCTCAAAAAGTGGGATATTTGTTGACTGCGTGGGTAATGAATTATATAATTAAAACACAAATTATGGGAGGAATAAAAATGATACATTCGATTTTGCTTATAGGTCAGTCCAATATGGGTGGACGCGGATTTAAGGAAGAGGTCCCGTGGATTGAAAACGATAAAATTTTGGTAAACAGAAACGGCCGTTGCGTCAAATGTATTGTCCCGTCAACCCCGACCGTGTTACGTCGGGCATAAATCTATCCGAAAGTTTTGCTGATTTATATTCAAAAGAACACGATGTTGAGGTAGGCATTATTCCCTGCGCAGACGGCGGAACGTGCCTTGACCAGTGGTGTGTCGGCGGATTGCTTTTTGACCACGCCTGTTATATGGCGGAACTTGCCTCCCGCACTTCTACCATCGCGGCGGTGCTTTGGCACCAAGGTGAATCAGATTGCTCCGATGAGCGGTGGCCGCTTTACGAAGAAAAACTATCGGTAATTATGGAAACCTTACGCAAGAAACTCGGCCTTCACGACGTGCCGTTTTTACTCGGTGGTCTTGGCGATTTCCTTGCCGATTTTGAGGGCTCACCTGTGTTCAAAAATAATTATGAAAAAATCAACGCATCGCTCAAACATTATGCCGATACCCACGAAATGACAGGCTTTGTATCAGCCAAAGGACTTGGCAGCAACCCCGATAATATGCATTTTAGTGCAAAGTCACTTCGTGAATTTGGTGTGCGTTATTACGAAGAATTTTTGAAGCATGAAGATAAAAATAAGGTCTTTTTGGAAAAAGCAACGCCTGATGCCGCAATTCGCAACGAAATAGAAAGTTTGTAAATAAAATCCCCTTTCTCATATTTGCCGAAAAACCGGTAAAGATATGAAAGAAAGGGGATTTTTATATGATAGAACAAGATACAATAAAACTTCTGCGCGAGTGTGATGCGGGCGTAAAAATGGGCATTTCGTCAATTGATGACGTGATTTCTTACGTCGAATCCAAAAAACTTAAAGAATATTTAAGCAAATGCCGTGATGAGCACGAAAGAATCGATAAAGAGGTGCAAAGTCTTCTTAATAATTACGGTGACGACGGCAAAGAACCCAATTCCATAGCCAAGGGTATGTCGTGGCTTAAAACAAATATCAAACTTGTTGTTAACGAATCGGACAATACTATAGCCGCGCTTATGACAGATGGTTGTGATATGGGTGTTAAATCGCTTTCCAAATATCTTAACGAGTATGCCGCCGACGAAAAGTCTAAGGATATATGCAAAAAATTAATAGCGCTTGAGGACGAACTTTCTACCAATATGCGCGAATTTTTATAAAGCAGGGGATACCCCTGCTTTTATTTTTTCTTGATAAAAATGGTAAAATGGTGTAAAATTAAAATATAAAATAAAAGGGGGAACCACTATGCCAACACTACATATAATGAAACACGCTACCAAGCGCAACAATCTTTATTTGCGCGTTGCAATGGGACACTTTGCGACAAGTAACTGCCACAGTAACTATTATATAGACGTTGTGGCACAAAAAACGCGCCTTTCGGAAGCACGTGCCGTTGCAGAAGAACTTCGCTCATACTATTATGCCGACACAATAGTAGATACAATTCTCTGTCTTGACGGAACAGAGGTTATCGGCGCTTGTTTGGCAGATAGTCTTTCCAAAGCGGATTTTATGAACATGAATGCACATAAATCAATCTACGTGGTAACCCCCGAAACAACGGGCGGCAGCCAGTTGCTCTTTAGGGATAATATCGTTCCGATGATAGCAGGTAAACACGTTATGATTTTGGCGGTATCCGTAGCATCGGGCAAAACTGTTGAGGCAGCAATCGATGCCGTTAACTATTACGGTGGTACCGTTTCGGGCATCTCAGCAATCTTTTCAACCGCAAAGGAATGTCGCGGTATGCCTGTTCGTTCGGTATTTGACCCTAACGATTTAGAGGGTTACGCTTGTTACCCCGCACACGAATGTCCGCTCTGTAAAGCGGGTAAGAAAATCGATGCGCTTGTAAACAGCCACGGCTTTTCAAAACTTTAGGTGACGCTATGCCAAAGGTAAATAAAGAGTTTTTTCGTACTATAAAGTTTACGTTGTTTTCGGTAAGCGCAGGCATAATACAGGCATTATCTTTTGCGCTTTTAGAAGAGGTTTTACATATAACCCATTGGGTTTCGTATCTTGTGTCGCTTATACTATCGGTTTTGTGGAATTTTACACTTAACCGAAAATACACGTTTCAGTCGGCAAACAACGTGCCGATTGCAATGCTTAAGGTTGCGCTCTTTTACGTAGTTTTCACACCGATTTCAACCTGGTGGACGGCGGTGCTTACGGATGGCATGGGCGTTAACGAGTACCTTGTGCTTATTGCAACAATGCTTGTGAACTTTGTAACCGAGTATTTGTATGACCGCTTTTTCGTCTTTGGCAAAAGCATAGATACCGCAAAGAAATAAATATAAAGTGAAAACCGCAGTGTAAAAAACGCTGCGGTTTTTGTTATCTGTTATTTTCACTGCATTTCCCGTCACATTCTTTGGCGTACGGGCAACCGATGCATTTTTGTCCGCGCCTTTTCGCACGTATAAGATAAAAGACGATGCCGCCAATAACGGCTAAAAGTATGAGTATAATTATTGCGTTCTTCATGCCGCCGCCCTCTTTTTGTTTTTAAGAATAAGCGTGGTGATTATAAGAACTAAGATAAGCACGGCGAACAATCCACATACCGCGCCGCCTGTGTGTAGGCTTTTGGCATCAAACAAAAGCGTGCCAACGGTATATACAAAATAACTCAAGGTGAAACCAACGCCAATTTGGAACGCAACGCCCGCAAGCAGCCACTTTTTACTCTTCATCTCGGCGTTCATTGCACCTATTGCGGCAAAGCAAGGGGGGGAGAAAAGGTTGAACATAAGATATGCAAGTGCCGCGGCTTTAGATAATTCCATAATTGCGGCAATTTCGGTTTCTCCGCCAATTAAAGTGAGTTCTTCAGCGCTTATAAAATTGGTAATAGAGAAACAAACGGCAAGCGTGCCAACAACGTTCTCTTTTGCGATAAAGCCAGTAATAACCGCCGCCGCCAACTGCCAGGAAAGCACGCCTACAAGCGGGAAAATCAGATATGCAAACGGTCTTGCAATTGATGCTAAAATAGAAACGTTTGCCGATTCTGCAAGCCCAAACTGCCAGTTGAAACTTTGCATAATCTGCACCGCCGTATTGCAAAGCAGAATGATTGTCGCAGCTTTTACAATATAGGACCAACCGCGGGCGCACATTGATTTGAAAGCGCCCCAAAGCGACGGGAATTTATATTCGGGCAGTTCAATGATAAAATAATTCTTTTTTGAAAGGTTGCCCGTAATGTGATTTATCAGCAAGGCACCTATGAATATAATTACAATACCTAAAAGATACATAAGCGTGCTGACCCAACCCGCATTACCAAAGAATACACCCGCAAAAAGTGAAATAACGGGTATTTTTGCACCACAGGGCATAAAAGGTGCAAGCATTGCCGCAGCGCGCCTTTCGCGCTCGTTTTTGATGGTGCGGCTTGCCATAACACCGGGCACCGCGCAACCTACCGCGATGACAAACGGTATAACCGATTTGCCCGAAAGACCAACCTTTTTGAAAATGGGGTCCAAAACGACTGCAACGCGGGACATATATCCGCAATCTTCAAGCAACGCTATCAGGAAATACATTACCATAACAAGCGGTAAAAATCCGATAACCGCGATAACACCGCCTATTACACCGTCTACAAGAAGTGACGATAAAAGTGCGTTTGCACCCGAAAGCAAACCGCCAATGTAAGACTGGAACCTTTCCAACAATGCGGTGAGCATATCGGCTATAGGCTTTCCAACCCAAACCTGCGAAATTTGAAAAACAAGGAACATAACGGCGGCAAATATCGGTATGCCGAGCCATTTGTTCGTAATTATCGCATCAATTTTATCACCGAAGTTTTTATCCTTTGTTAAAACTTTGCGGGTTTCAACACGGGAAACAATTTCATTCACAAAAGAGAAACGGCGCTTATCTGCCGCTAATACGGATTCCTTTTTTTCAAAATCTACGTCACCGTCGGTATATGGTGCATTTTGTACCTTTCCTTTGGCCTTTTCCGCCGCGGATATAACGCCTTTAAGCCCGTCTGCCGACGTGGATACGGTCGAAACAACGGTGCAACCAAGTATGTCCGACAGCATCTTTGTGTCAATTTCGGTTTCCTTTTTTTCGTTTATATCGCTTTTGTTAAGCGCCACCACCAAAGGAATGCCGAGTTCTAACAGTTGGGTTGTAAAGAAAAGACTGCGGCTTAAATTCGTCGCGTCCACAATGTTTATTAAAACGTCGGGATTTTCATTGATAATGTAGTCGCGCGTTATGCTTTCTTCGCTTGTGAAAGGGGACATAGAATAAGCACCCGGCAGGTCGACGGCCAGAATTTGTTCTTGTGATTCGCAGTATATTTTCTTAACGGCGTGTTCTTTTTTATCAACCGTAACACCGGCCCAGTTTCCAACCGTTTCGTTGCTTCCCGTAAGGGCGTTATACATTGTTGTCTTGCCCGAGTTTGGGTTGCCGGTCAAAGCAATTCGCATATTCTACACCTTTCTTATAATGAGTTAGCCGCCGCTAACTGCGGGGCGAAAAAACAAGCGGCAAAAGCCGAGTGTTTAATTTTTAATGGTTATTGCCGACGCTAATCGACTGTCAATACTGTAACGCGCGTCTTTAATTGAAACAACGCAGTTGCTTTTTGTGCGCGAAATAACGGTGATTTTTTCGCCGCTGTAACAACCGAGAGAAAAGAGAAATGCATCAAGTTCTTCATCATCGGTGCGGATGTCGCTAATAATATAGTCAGTGCCTAATTTAGCATCAAGCAAATTCATAAAAACCACCAAATAACCGCCCCGATGCATTCATCGTGCACGGGGCGGTTAAAATCAAAATACATCCCTTTGTAACAGCTCTTCCAGCGCAAGCACAGCCTCTTCCGCTCTGGTGCCCTCCGCAGCAATTGTCA
>JAFPBM010000008.1 GCA_017424125.1 Clostridia bacterium
ACGCAAAGTGCGCGTGCTTAACGGCGCACACACTTCGTCGGTTTTGGCGGCATACCTTGCGGGTAAAACTATCGTCCGCGATATGATGCAGGACGAAATTTTAGGCTATTTCACAAGGCGCGTTGCAGAAGAGGAAATTGCCCCTTGCGTGCCGCTTCCGCAAGACGAGGTTAAAGCCTTTGCCGACTCGGTGTTTGAACGTTTTGAAAACCCGTTTATCGACCACGAACTATTATCAATTTCTCTTAATTCCGTTTCAAAATGGAAAGCAAGGGTATTGCCTTCTTTCAAGGATTACTATTATAATAGAAAGGCACTGCCAAAACTTATAACCTTTTCTTTTGCTGCGCTACTTGCGTTTTATTCGTCCTGTGATTTAAGGGAGGACGGATTACACGCAAAACGTGCAAACGGTGACGAGTACGTTATCCACGATGACCGAAAGGTTTTAGAGTTTTTTGCACAGAACGTCGGCAAGGCTGATTTTATAAAATCTGTTTGCCAAAACCAAGATTTTTGGGGCGAAGATTTAAGCCTTTATGATAATTTCACACAAGACGTAACGTTTTGGTATGAAAAAATAATGGCCGACGCAAAAGATGCTTTAAGGCTTGTTTTACAATAACAGAGGGGGACTTATGAAATTACCTAACATTTGGAGTCAGGGACAATTATTTGCGTTTTCTGCGCTTGATGGCGAAAGTTATGCAAGTGATGATTTTACGGGAACTCTGCTTGGCGACAAAATTGGAATCCGTTTTTATTCGGGCGTTCGCCGTGAACTCGTAATTATAAACAAATCAAGACTGCCTTATAAATTCCGCGCCGTTACAAGCGATTACATAAGTATATCATACGGCGAAGACGCTTACTGTGATATAGTTTACGCGAAAAGACATTTGATTATCGGCAAAACGCGCGGCGTTTCTCCCATGGTTTTTGTAGAGGGCGAGTGCGAAACAACTTATAGCGATAACGTTTTGATTCAGGACACAAAAGACGGCGAATTTACCGCCTTTTATAATGATAACGGACTTTTCGCCTTTGCTTACGGCAAAAGCATACCCTGCGTTTTAGAAAAAATTGCTTTTGCAAAAAACCTGAACGTTCAAACAGAAATAGAGAAAAAACTTTCTTTTTGGGACAAATACGGAAAAGCCGATTCACCGCTTTATAACAAGTGTTTATCCACAATGAAAACGCAACTTTATTCCCCCGAAGGATTTTTTAAGGGCATTTGGTCCACTCCCGACCGTTTGCCGCACAAATGGCTTTGGCTTTGGGATTCTGTTTTTCACGCAGTAGGTTTCAGAAACTTTGACGCCGATTTAGCAAAGAAGCTTATATTAAATTTGTTTGACATTCAAGAAGATAGCGGTTTTATACCCCACCGCGCCACCTCCACCGCCCGTTCAAGCATCACCCAACCACCAGTTATTGCTTGGGGCGCGTATAAAGTTTATGAAAAAAGCGGTAATAAGGACTTTTTGAAAACCGTTTTTGAAAACAACAAAAAGTTTTTAGAGTGGTGCCGCCAAAACCGCAAAATCACAGACAAAGAGCTCTACACCTGGAACACGCAAAGTGACGTTAACTGCCGTTGTGACGAATCGGGAATGGACAATTCGCCGAGATTTGACGTTGCAAAGCGGTTATTTGCAATTGATTTTTCTTGCTTTATGGCAAACGAAACAAAGTATATGAAAAAAATTGCAGAACAACTTTCACTATGTGATGAGGCAGAGTATTTCTCGGCGTGGAACGATAATATCGTAAACGACATAAACGAAACCCTTTGGTGCGAAGAAGACGGATTTTATTACGATTTTATCATTGAAGATAATAAGTTCAACACGGTTGCATCGATTGCATCTTTTTTGCCTCTTTTTGCAGATGTTTGCACAAAAGAGAGGGCGGAACGTTTGCTCTGTGAACTTAAAAACCCCGAAACTTTTTATACCGAATTTCCAATACCGTCTATATCAAAAAAAGACGCCACGTTCGGCTCTGATATGTGGCGAGGTCCCGTTTGGATTAACTACAATTATATGATATATGAAGGATTGAAATCGTACGGATATGAGGAGTTCGCAGGGGAAATCCGCGAAAAGACCATTACGGTTCTTGAAAATTGGTATGAGAAAAAAGGCACTCTTTTTGAATATTATGACAGCCAAAACTTGACTCCGCCCGAAGAACTCAACAGAAAAGGGAAACCGCTTTTCCCATACGATTTCACGGTTAAGTATCAAACTGTCAGAGAATATGGTTGGAGTAACGCTTTGTTGCTTGATTTGCTTCATAACCGATGATACAAAGGTGTTAACACAATGAAATCTATAAAAATACATAAAAACGATAACGTTGCCGTATCTTTGGAAAACGGCAACGTTCCTGCGGGGCACAAGGTTGCGCTTTGCGATATAAAACGCGGCGAAGAAATTATTAAATACGGTTACACGATTGGCGTTGCATCTGCCAACATAAAATCGGGCGAACACGTGCATTCACACAATATGCGTTCGTCGCTTTCGGGTGTTTCAAGTTATGAATATACACCGCAAAACGTTGGAACTGAAACTAAAAAGCCCCGCGCGTTTTTGGGTTATAAACGCAAAAACGGCAGGGTTGGCGTACGCAACGAGGTATGGATTATTTCAACGGTTGGTTGCATTAGCGCAACGGCAACCGAACTTGCAAAACGCGCACAAAAATATAAAACCGAAAACATTGACGGCATTTACGCTTTTACCCACGCATACGGTTGTTCGCAATTAGGGGACGATATGGAAATGACGCTTTCGGCGCTTTACGGACTGTCTTGCAACCCCAACGCCGCAGCGGTGCTTATTTTAGGTCTTGGTTGCGAAAACGGAAACATAAACGAATGGCTTAAGCGTTTCCCTGATTTTGACGCCGACAGGGTAAAATTCTTAAACTGTCAAGATGTTGATGATGAACTTACCGTCGGCGAAAAAATACTTGAAAAACTTTGCGCCTTGGCAGACGATGACAGAAGAACGCTTTGCGATGCGAGTGACCTTGTAATCGGTCTTAAATGCGGCGGCTCGGACGGATTTTCGGGCATCACCGCCAACGCGCTTTTAGGCAAGTTTACCGACGCCCTTGTGTCAGAGGGTGGCAGCGCAATTTTGACCGAAGTGCCCGAAATGTTTGGCGCCGAACAAATTTTAATGAACCGCGCCGTAAACAAAGACGTTTTTGAAAACACCGTAAACCTTATAAACAATTTCAAAAAATATTTTCTGCGCTACGGCGAACCCGTTGACGAAAATCCGTCGCCGGGAAACAAAGAGGGCGGAATTACCACACTTGCCGAAAAATCTCTTGGTTGTGTGCAAAAGGGCGGTACAGCACCCGTTATGGACGTACTTGCATACGCAGAAGGAGCAAAAGAAAAAGGTCTTTCTCTGCTCAACGCACCGGGCAACGACCTTGTTGCATCTTGTGCACTTGCGGCGTCGGGCGCACAGATTGTGCTTTTCACAACAGGCAGAGGAACGCCGTTCGCCTGTCCCGTTCCCACCGTTAAAATCAGCAGCAACACAAACCTTTTTGAAAAGAAAAGTGCGTGGATTGATTTTAACGCAGGCGTCTTGCTTGACGGCGAAGACGCAGACGCGGTTGCCGACAGATTTTATGATTTTGTTTTGCAGATAGCAGAGGGCAATATTAAAACCAAAAGCGAGAAATTAGACAAATCCTCATTCGCAATATGGAAAGACGGCGTAACGTTATAAAAAAGGACTTGGGATTTCCCAAGTCCTTTTAATTTTTAATTTACCAATTTACAACGCAGGATATGAGGTTGTAGCCGAAGGCGCTTTCGCCGTTGGCGTAGAAAACGCTTTCACATTCGTACTCTTCAGCCGAAGTATCGGGGTTTACCGTAACTATAGATAAAACCGTTACGGTGCCGTCACCGTTATAAGTAAAACTTTTGACCGTGTGCTTGTAAATATCGTATCCGCAGGCGGCCAAAACGTAATTTTCTTCCGCCGCATCTTCAGTATTAACGCCATACATATTATATATAAAGCCGTCGACTGCGGCCTTACCCTCAACACCTTGTCTTGCAAGAGAGAGTGCTGCACCTTTTATTAAAGCCTCATCGCTTTCAAAATCGGCACCGAAGCAATAGTTGTGCGAAAGCATATTTTCAAAACGGGCAATCTTTGCGCCGTCGGGTTGTTGTGACGTGACCTCTGCTACAACGGGGGCGGGTTCTTTCGGTGTTTCTGCCGTGTTAGAAACGGGCAAAAAACCTATGATTATGACCATTAAAAGTTCCACAATCTGTTTGAACATAACACACACTCCCTTGTATTTTTTGAGTTGTTTCTGCACAAAACAACCACTACATATAGTATATAACTTTATTCAGCAAAATGCGATTTCAAATGGGTTACAAAACGGTATCAATTTTGTAATAAATCTGCGTTTTTCTACCGCTTGTAGAAATTTTGCGTTTAATTTTGTGTGATTTATCCTGTTTTTTGCCAAAAAACGCCCTTTTTACACCTTTTCGACGGCATTTTACACAATAGTTATTAAACTCTAATAATATTTTTAGTTGAAAATCTATTAAAATGGTGATATAATTTTTCTATCAAACTTGAAAGGGTTGTTTAGATTGAAACAGTACAAGGTAACCAACATTAAAAACATTGCTTTGCTCGGCCACGGCGGAAGCGGAAAGACCACGTTGGCAGACGCAATTTTATATTATGGAAAGGCAACCGACCGCATAGGTAAGAACGCAGATGGCACAACCGTTATGGACTTTGACGCCGAGGAGAAAAAGCGCAAGGTATCGGTCAGCACGTCGGTTTATCCAATTGAAATCGGCGAAAACAAAATAAACCTGCTTGACGCACCCGGACAGTTCGACTTTGCGGGTGGCGTAAGCGAGGCACTTACCGCCGCAGATTCGGCTTTAATTGTACTTTCGGGTAAATCAGGTCTTACCGTTGGCGCACAAAAAGCGTATGATAGCGCACGCGCACAAGGCAAACCCGTTGCTTTCTTTATCAACAAACTTGATTCGGTACACGCGCACTTCTACCGCGTTATTTCTATATTGACAGGTAGATACGGCGGCGTTATCTGCCCCGTTATCATTCCTTACGTTGAAGGTGAGCACGTTGTTTGCTACATAAACCTTGTAAACGGCAAGGCATACACCTTTGACGGAATTACCGCCAAAGAGTATCCGTCGGTACCCGAAAACTCCGACACCGCCAGCATGCGCGACATTATGCTTGAGGCGGTTGCTTCGACCGACGAAGAACTTATGGAAAAATATTTTGGCGGTGAAGAGTTTACCGAAGAGGAAATTAAAGCGGCTTTGCGCAAGGGTATGCTCTTTGGCGATATTTGTCCCGTTATGTGCGGTATCGGTCAGGACGGTTCTGCCGTTTCACTTATGACCGATTTGCTCTCGGAAATCGCACCTTCTGCCGCCGACGTTGCGATAAAGTGCGGTGATGAGGAAATTAAACCGACCGAAGACGGCCCCGCCGCCGCGATTGTTTTCAAAACCATTGCCGACCCGTTTGTTGGCAAACTTTCATATTTCAAGGTTATAAGCGGCAGCGTATCTGCCGACTCCAAACTTATAAACCGCCGCACAGGCGCAGAAGAACGTCTTTCCAAAGTTATGTACATTAAAGCGGGCAAACAGGAAGACGCCGCAAAGATTACGGCGGGCGACATTGGCGCCGTTGCGAAACTCGGTAACGTTATAACGGGCGATACGCTTTGCGATGCCGCATTTAAAAAGACCGTTACTGCCGCCGCATTCCCCATGCCGCAACTCACTATGGCGGTTTATCCCAAGAACAAGGGCGAAGAAGAAAAAATTGCCCAAGGTCTTACAAGACTTATGGAAGAAGACCCGACGATTTCTTTCGCCATCAACAACGAAACAAAAGAACAGTTATTGTCAGGTCTTGGCGAACAGCACATTGACGTTATCGTATCCAAACTTGCATCTAAATTTGGCGTAGCGGTTGATTTGCGCACGCCGCGCGTTGCATACCGCGAAAAAATCAGAAAACCCGTCAAGGTTCAGGGCAGGCACAAGAAGCAATCGGGCGGACATGGACAGTTTGGTGACGTTTGGATTGAGTTTGAGCCGTGCGACAGCGACGAGATGATTTTCGAAGAGAAAATCTTCGGCGGCTCGGTACCCAAGAACTTCTTCCCCGCCGTTGAAAAGGGCTTGCGCGAGAGCGTAACACGCGGTGTTTTGGCAGGTTATCCTGTTGTTGGACTCAAAGCCACGCTTGTCGACGGTTCTTACCACCCCGTTGACTCGTCCGAAATGTCCTTCAAAACAGCCGCGGCAATCGCATATAAAGAGGGTATTCCGCAGGCGTCCCCCGTTTTGCTTGAGCCGATTGGCACACTTAAAGTTACAATCCCCGAAGACAACATGGGCGACGTAATTGGCGACATCAACAAGCGCAGAGGTCGCGTTATCGGCATGAATCCTCTCCAGAACAAACTTCAAGAGGTTGTGGCAGAAGTTCCGATTGCCGAGACGTCCGATTTCTCCACCGCTATGCGTTCAATAACTCAGGGCAGAGCCGAATTTACGCTCACGTTTGAGCGTTATGAAGAGGTGCCCGCCAACATCTCCGCAAAAATTATCGAAGACGCAAAAGAATAAACAAAAATCCGCAGAGATTTTCTCTGCGGATTTTTTTACGTTGCTGCAAACTTATAACTTAATGCCGCAACCGTGAGTTCCTCGATAATGGTATCGTTTTCTCCCAGAATTTCTTTATAGTCAACCCATTCACAATTTTCATAACTTGTGTCGTAACGAGAATAAGATACGCTAAGCGAAAAGCCTTTAAGCGGGCGCAGTTCTACGCCGTCATTTAAAGTGTCTTCTATGTGTCTTTTCCTTGTGATTTTCACGTCTATGGTCTTGAGGCTGACGCTAAGTTTGCCGTCCTGTATATTGCGGTCACGGTTATAAACCGTTTCAATTTTTTCAACACCTGCCAGGCGATTACCGTTTATTCTGACCGTTATCGACCTTGATACGTCGTATCCCATTAATATCCGCCCTCCGAATCTCCGCATATTCTATCGTGAAGGTGTATGGTAACGGGCAAAATTGTGCACATAAAGGTTGAGTTATAATGCATTTTACCCGCCTCAATTTTGGTTACGGTAAGCGAACTTCCCAAAAGCGCTTCAATCATATACGTCAAAACGTTGTAATTGAAAAAACCGCTTGCGGTATGCGGTAGATAAACGTTTGCGGAAATTGCAACGTCGGCAGGTATAGAATAAACGCCTGTGCCGTTTTTTTCACCCGCATAAAGCATATTTTTACGCAAATCTGCATCAAGCGTCTGCAGTCCTACCGTTATCATCGGTTCGGCAAGCGGCATATCCATTATCTGTACCTTGTATACCGACACAACCTTAACAGCCATATCGCTTATACCGTTTAAAACCGATATCACCTTATCTATAATACTATTGATGCCCTTCATACTCGCCATCCCTCACTGTTCTGTAAAGCACCGCCCAAACGTAAAACGGCTTACCGCCGCAGTATATCATTTGTGCGCGTTTTACGCGGTGTTTATATCCTTCAAAATAAATTTTAACCGTTTCCCAATCGTGCGAAAAATCGTATTCGGGCGGTCCGATATATAGAAAACAACCGTTGTCACGTCTGCCCATTTCGCCTTTCGGCAAATCGATATACATTTTGTTTTTATACCTCATAAGTTGTATAAAAGCCTTGTAATACTGCGATTCGAACGGCCATTGCAGTTCTACATCCTGACCGCATTTTGAAAAAAGTTTACCTATCTTTTTTGTGCTGTCCATAACCGCCCTCCGTCAAATCGTTTTAAAACAAAACGCTGAATGTTTAAGGCATCCGTCCACCGAAAGAAGTGCGTCGTGCAAGAGTTCTTTAGCCGAAAGCCTTGCGCCGTCGGGCCTGTTTTGAATATTAACGTCGCCCGCCTTGTAAACAGCAACGTTATCACACCCGCGCGAAAGAGTGTAGCGGTAAAACGCAAGACACGCGGCAGCATATATAAGTCCATCTTCCCATTTTTCTCGAGAAGCGCTTGGCTTCACCCGAGACAAAAGGGTGAAGACCGCGCTTTCGCAAAAAGGGGAAAAGATAGCGCTGTCCGTTTCGCCCGAAAGGGCGAGGGCAAAATCGCATACCCTATCTAAAGGCAAAGAGTTTATCATTGCCGTCACCGCCTTTAAACAGAGAGAATCTTGGAAGCGTCTGTAAAGATTTTTGCAAAACCAACCGTTGAAGTAACGGCGGCGCGTTCAAGCTGACGGTCGATAAGTTTATCGTAATCAACCGAAACATCGTTTGCAATTACCATTTCAAGAGCGCATGACTTATCAAGACCGATAACAACACTATCGGGAGTAGAAGCGGCTTTAATAAACTCTGCACCCAAGGGATGACCTATCTTGCCTGTGCCCTGGAAGTTGATGCCTGTAACAGGGTTTTTGAACTCTTCTAACTGCAAAAGATTTATCATCATAGCGGGCGACGCAATCAAGGTTGTGAGCTGATGCGGGTCAAGGCGGTTAAGAAGTTTAATAAGGTCGTTATAGGAAAGAACGCCCTCTTTATCCGCACTGATAATCTCTGCCGCATTATCGTTTCCGTCACCATTCAAGAGAACCATGATGGCGTCTGACAATTGCTGACGCGCAATGTACGCACCAATTTGCTTTAACGTTACTGTGAACAAATCAAGACGCTGATACTTAAGAGCCTCGTATGACGCAACAAGCATTCTACCGCGCTTGTTAAGTTTTACAAGATTATCCTGTGTGTGAATTCGTGTCTGAGGAATATACGCGCCCTCACCAACAATCTTGAGTTCGCGTTCGTCTTCTGTAGGAACAGAGGCGATTGTGCGGTAATCAAGACCGTCTATACGGGTTTTGGTGGCAACGATAGAATCAAGCACCTTTGCCTCTTCCATACCCTGCTTTACTGCGCGGGAAATATACTCAGGGAACAATGCCGCCGACTGTGTTGTTGCAAAGAACTTGTTAACGCAGTCACTGCCTGTTCCGCCAACTTTAATATCAAAACGCTTTAACTGTCTGCCGAAAGCATCAAGATTTGCATCTGCGGTGCCTTCGTAATTTTGTGTGGGGTCGAGCGATTCAAGCACTTCGCTGAACGACTTGCCCGAAACGGCATACATACCCTTTTCAAGTTTAATGTTTTCGTAACTCATTACCTTTCCTCCTTAAAAAATGATGCCGACTTTTTTAGTTTCGTAATCATACTTGATTACCTGAACAATGTTTCCGTTTTCGGCTTTGCAGATGCCGCCCTTGCCGTCTGCAACAACGGTTTGCAAACCGTATCTAATGTCATCGCCGCTGCCCTGTACTTCAACATATCCGCCAACCTGTACAGTTGCAAAGTTGTTGCGCTCTACCACGCCGAAACCTAAAAAGGTCTCGCCCGAGGATGCCAAGCAAACACTACCATCATAATTTATTGTCAGTGGTTTACCTGCAATTTCCGTATCACCGCATCTTGCTGTGATAATTTTTTCATCAAAACCTGTGTAATCTAACATAATTTTCTTCCTTTCACTAAATCATAAAATCTAAATTTTCAGATTTATTTATTTTTGTTTTGGGTGCAAGTTGAACTTTTGCACCCTTTTCTTTTTGGAAAGCGCGGTACAGTTCATCAAGTTCCGAAACGCTCATCTTTTCAGCAATTGCCTTTATTGTTTCGGCACTAACGCCCGAAAGCGCCTTTTCAATACCGCCTATTACGGCTGTGCGTTTTTCGGCTATAAAACTTTTGCCGATTTCGCAAAGGGTTTTAAGTTCGCCTATGTAAAGCGAAAGCGATGCCGCCTCGTTTGCCGAGAGTGTAATTTCCTCTCCGGCGCCGAGTTGCTTTACAATATCAATGTTAGTCAAATTTTTTCTCTCCTTTTTTTCAAAAGACTTGGTTATTCCCGCGCGTCTTTGCGCAGGAACCGCAACAAAAGACCACTCATACGCATCCTGAGGGTTAGAAAGTACGGTATGACAAAGTGCATTGCCGTAACGTTTGCCCTTGCGGTGAACGCAGCCTTCAGCGCGCGACTTGCCGCATATAGAACACGTGTGAGAACCCATACTGCAACCGATGCTGACCTCTTTTTTAATACCCGCTTCAATCTCGGCTATGAGGTTTTTGTTTTGCTCGGTTTTAAGCATATACGCCCTTGCACACAACCTTTTATACTGTCTGCCGTCACGCGTCTGTTCGCCCTCGGGCTTTTCGGTGTAACAACTAAAAATGCGCGCTTTCTGATTTTCGCTTTTAGCACTATGGTCGCAAATGCCCGTTCTGCCGACAAAAAGTTTCGAAAGAACGTCCAGCGCATCGTCCGAAAAACGCTCAAAATCGCGGTCAATATCGTTGTCACAAAGCGTTACGGTAAAGGCGTATATCTCCTCCGCTTTATGTTCGCGGCGGGTGTATTTGTTTATAAGCGCGAGTTCGCCGTCTCGCAGAGTGCTCGTTTCTTTATTTTCCATTACTTTTTATCCCCCGTTTCTTTTATGATTTTTTCTGCCTGTGCATTATAAAGTTTCGCTTGTGCTAACGAAATCTCATCCTGCAAACTTATGTTGTTCCATTCAAGGTTTACGTTGCAAAAATATCCTTCGCCACGCAAAAATGCATGGCAAATTTTAAGTAGCACGGGTGTTATAAGTGTTCTGTAATATTCAAGTTCGCTTGTTAAAATGTCCGCCTGTTGAGATGACATACGCTCGGTTGTGGACCAAGTAAGTCCCAACAAAAACGGCGGCAAACCTGTTTTTGCAATAATTTGCTCTGTAAGTGTGCGGATTGGCACCTCGATATCGGGCATTACGGTGTCGCCGCCTATTACCTTAATGTCAACGTCGCCCACCGCAACAAAATCCTTAACCGTAGAACTGTCACGCATGGCATCCGACCATGCAGATGCTATCTCGTCGGCGCGGTTTTCGGATATCCCCTGCGTATCAGACGGACGATACGTCACAGCAAAACGCAGATTGCCAAGTCTTTCAAAATTTACGCCAATAGTATTGTAAATTTTAAGCAAAACTTCACTAACAAAAGGCAGACCGCGCAGAATTGAAATACCGTACGCGCTATCAGGTTCGGGTGATAGTGCCGTTACCGTAATTCTTTCGGGATGCGGAACCTTTTCGCCGCCCGCTGTACGAATTACGGGGCACAAAGGATTTTCTTCCACCGAAAGTTCAAGATTTTCAAGCGCGGCGGTATAAAGTGCCCTGAGTTTTCCGCTATTATCAAGCACCATCTCGTTAACGGCGGTACCGTAGGTTAAAAGCCTGTCAACCGTACTGCTTATGAAACTCTCTATTCCGCTTGATACGGGACCGGTGGGGACGGTAGATAGAAAATCGTTAAGCAGTTTTTCGGCAGATTTATCGCTACACTTTACCTGTACTCCACCTACAAGGCGTACGATTTTACCGATTGCCGCATCGATAATCGGTATGGCCTCGCGCAGGGCTTTGTACATAGTAAGTTCTGTTCGCGATATCCCTTGTGTGCGGTTGACGAGAGAAAATCCGTCGTTGCCGCGCGCGGTCTGTACCGCCGCAGTAACCGCACCGCTTTTTTTGTTTCTTTTAGAAATTTTAATGGTTATTCCTCCTTTTTAAGTCGGATTATTCTGTTTTTATCTTCTCGCCGCTACGGCAAAGACCGATTGCTCGTTACCATAAAGCACCGTTGATACAAAATATCTGATATCGTCCATTGCGTGGTCGTTCTCTTTTATCGGAGTATCGCGTACGGCTGACGTATCCCAACGGTAGAGCGAAAACTCACGTGCGGCATCGAGGCAACCGCGGCAAATTTTAATTTTTCCGCCCCTTAATGCATCAGACACGCGGCGAATTCCGTCAAGCACGTCGTTTTTTGCGGCAATACATCTGTACTTTCCGTGCTTGCGGATAAGGGTTATAAAGGAGGCGGCTGACGGGTCACATATTACGGCGGAGATGCTTCTGCCGTCTGCTAACTTTTCCAAAGCAATATAATATTCTTCATCGGTTTTCTGCGCGCCCTCTTTGCGAGAGGAATAATAATATTCGTCTATACGGTACCACACGCCGTCACAAAGTCCCCACAGTCCAAAGGATGACGGGTTGACGGTGCCGTAATCGCAGGAAACGTAGTATTTTTCACAGTTTAGGGGCACGTCGCAGAGCATATCGTCTTTGAAAAACGGATAGACAAGTCCCTCAGATGCCACCCATTTCCCCAGCACGTAACGCTCGTAAAATACGCCTGAATAAAGCGACGCATAGCGCGAGCGCATGCTATTTGACAGCGACGGATTTTCCGCCATTGTGAAATGAAGATAAAGTGCGTTTTTCGCCTTTTTACCCTTTATCCACTCTTTATAGAACCAGTGCGACGGCGACGAGGGATTGCAGTTGAAGAAAAATTTAGAGCCCTCGACCGAGCAACGCGCAAGCGCCTGTTCCACAAATGAGCGCGGCATAAGCACAACCTCGTCAAACAGTACGCCCGAAAGCGTCATTCCCTGTATGAGCGCGGCGCTTGATTCATCTTTACCGCCGAAAAGATAGTACCTGTTTTGTATGCCGTCGCGGCTAATCTCCAATATTCCGCGGCTAAGCGTTTCTTTACATTCAAAACCGAGTGTTCGCAACGTTTCGCACATCGGGGTGATTAGATTGCGTCTAAGCGACGTTACGGTTTTACCGCAAAGCGCGAAATCGGCACCGCTAAATCGGTAAAAAGACCAAAATATAAAGGACAAAAAGAGGCAGAGTGATTTTCCGCTTCGTACGGCGCCGTCACATATAAGCGCGTCGCACGAATTATAGGGACTTTCCGCATGCCAAAAGGTGAGTGCCGTCATCTGCTTTTTAGAAAAGGGCTTAAATTCCATTTTCTTCACCCATAAACGACAAATTTTTGGCACCCTCACACAAGGCGCGGTAAAAGGGCTCGGCCGAACCGCCGACGGTTTCCGTTTCGCCCGACTGTAATAAATCGAGCGCTTTTATACGGTCATAAAACTTAATATCCATACCGCCCTTGGAGAATTTTAGTTCGGACACCATAAACAAATCCAAACTTTCGAGTTCCTCTTTAGTCACGGGGGTTTCCTTAGTAGCGAGATACACCGCATCGGCTATACTGCCAAACGCTATGCGCCGCAAACCCTCTTCTGCACTCGGTTTCAAAAGAGAATTTTGTTTTTCCATCTCCCGTTTTACCCCCTCTTTTTTAAGAAGCCGCAGTGCACTTCTTTCAGGAAAGGGGTATCCCGCACGCGCCGCTGCCTCTCGCGGCGAATGTAGGATTTTGTAGTACTGACAAAAGAGCGCCTCTTTTGCCGATAATCTGTTTGCCATTTAAAGCCACCTCCACATATACCCTGTAAAAACGGCGTTTGTTGCACAAAACCGTGCAACAAGTATGCAACAAATTAAAAAATTTTTTGATTTTGCAATTTTCCACAGCACATTAAACGCAAACCTTTCGCATATATTAATGTTGAATGACAAAAGAAAGGTTGATTATAATGACAAGGTTTTGCCCCGAGGGCTTACTTATGAACAAAACTGAAAATATACGCGCCTATTCGTCGCCACAGAAATTAACCGAAGCGATGCATAGCGGCACGGTGCTTGAGGGAATTGCCGAGGTGTGTGATGCAGAACACAACCTTTGGGTAAACCTTGGGTGTATGCGCGGTGTAATTCCGCGTGAAGAGGGTGCTATCGGAATGGCGAGTGGCCAGGTGCGCGATATTGCACTTTTATCCCGCGTGGGCAAGGCGGTTTGTTTTACCGTAAGCGCCATAAAAGAAGACCGTTTTGGAAAACTGTACGCCACACTTTCCCGCCGCGACGCGCAAGAAAAATGTCAAAATGAATACATAAAAAAACTGCGCCCCGGCACAGTGGTCGAGGCGCGAATTACGCATCTTGAAAGTTTTGGTGCGTTTTGCGATATCGGTTGCGGCAATATTGCCTTATTACCTATTAACTCTATTTCGGTTTCACGTATATCCCACCCGCGCGACCGCTTTTTTGCGGGTGAAGACATAAAGGCTGTTGTGCGAAGCGTGGGCGAAGACGGCAAAATCACCTTATCCCACCGCGAACTTTTGGGTACGTGGGAAGAAAACGCCGCACAGTTTTCACAGGGCGAGACGGTATCAGGTATTGTGCGCTCCGTAGAGCCTTACGGCGTTTTTGTTGAACTTTCTCCCAACCTTGCGGGACTTGCAGAGCCAAAACCCGACGTATTTATAGGTCAGGGTGCGAGCGTATACGTCAAAAGCATTATCCCCGACAAGATGAAGGTTAAACTTATTATTATTGACAGTTTTTCGGCTAATTATTCACAAAACAAAAAATATTTTTTCACAGGCGACTATATGGACTACTGGGAATATTCACCCAAAGACAGTTATAAAAAAATTGTTACGGATTTCCTTGAAAAAATATAAAATAGTGGTATAATATGCCATAGGTGATATTTATGGCAGAAGAAAGAAAATGTAACGAACAGGGTTGCACGGGCGATTGCTCGTCTTGCTCTAAAGCTAAAAGTCCTGAAATAACCAAAGAACAGGGCAACGAATACAGCAGCATAAAGAAGACAATCGGTATTGTAAGCGGTAAGGGCGGCGTTGGAAAATCGCTCGTCACGGGTACTCTTGCAACACTTATGAGAAGACGCGGCAACGAGGTTGGCATTATGGACGCCGATATTACAGGTCCGTCAATACCCAAAATGTTTGGTGTTAAATCCCGCGCTTATCAGAATGAACTGGGATTATTACCCGCCGCAACGCAGACCGATATCCGCGTTATGTCGGTAAACCTCTTGCTCGATTCAGAGGATTCGCCGGTTGTATGGCGCGGTCCCGTTTTGGCAGGCGTTGTAAAACAGTTTTATAACGACGTTGTGTGGGGAGACCTTGATTATCTGTTTATCGATATGCCCCCCGGAACAGGCGACGTTCCGCTGACAGTATATCAGTCTATCCCGCTTGACGGCATTATAATTGTTACGTCCCCGCAAGACCTCGTTTCGCTTATTGTTAAAAAAGCATACAATATGGCGAAGATGATGAACGTTCCCGTTTTGGGAATTGTGGAGAATATGAGTTATACCGTATGCCCCCACTGCAACGAAAAACA
>JAFPBM010000060.1 GCA_017424125.1 Clostridia bacterium
ACGAAATCTGTTGATGCGTTAAATAATAAAGAAATTAAAGATGTTTGCCGCATACTTAAGGATTTTTCACTTTTTGTGCGCGGAAACGGCGGTTTTATAAACTCGCAGGTCACTAAAGGCGGTCTGCTTTGTGAAGATTTTTATGACGATACACTGATGTGCAAAAAACACAAGGGATTGTTTGCGGTGGGCGAAATTTTGGATATTGACGGCGACTGTGGCGGATTTAATTTGCAGTGGGCTTGGAGTAGCGGTTTTGCAGCAGGACGCGCCGCCGCCAAATATACGGAGAGATAAAATGATTATTGTAAACGACCTACATCTGCCTCTTGGGTTTACGGATAAAGATTTGTTAGAGGCTGCCGCAAAAGCCTTAAAAATAGCGCCAAAAGAAATTAAAAACATTAAACTGCACAGGCGTTCGGTTGATGCCAGACACAAGGATGACGTACATTTTTGTTGTTCTGTAACGCTTAACGTTACAGACGAAAAACGTGCCCTTTCGCGCTGTAAAAAAGCGCAAACTTTTAAAAACGAAAAGTTTTCGTGGCCGCAGAATAATAACCTTTCTTCCCGCCCTGTTGTAGTGGGATTTGGCCCTGCGGGAATGTTTGCGGCGCTCACCCTTGCACGTGCCGGTGCCAAGCCTATTGTTATTGAGCGTGGCGAGGCGGTTGATGAGCGCAAAACAAGTGTTGACGCCTTTTTTTCGGGCGGTAAACTTAACCCCGAATCAAACGTTCAGTTTGGCGAAGGCGGTGCAGGAACTTTTTCCGACGGCAAACTTAACACAGGTATTAAAAATCTGCGTTGCCGCGCGGTTTTAGAAGAGTTTGTACGCTTAGGCGCAGACGAAGATATTTTAATAGATGCCAAGCCGCACGTTGGCACAGACAGGCTTACGGAGATTGTTAAAAATCTGCGAGAAGAGATTATCTCTCTCGGCGGTGAGATTTTATTCTCTTGCCGAATGGATGACATTATTTTTGACGGTGACGGCGTTTGTGCCATTGCCGTAAACCAAAGCGGCAAGGAAAAACAAATTGAATGTAAGGCGGTTATTCTGGCAACGGGACACTCTGCACGGGACACCTTTTATATGTTAAAAGATAACGGTGTTTATATGGAGAGAAAGCCTTTTTCCGTAGGTGCGAGAATTGAGCATTTACGTGCCGATATTGACCATGCTATGTATGGAGATTTTAGCAGTAGCCCCTATCTTTCTGCCGCTGATTACAAATTATCCACACACCTTGAAAACGGAAAAGGTGTTTACACGTTTTGTATGTGCCCCGGTGGCGAGGTTATTAACGCATCGAGCGAAGAAAACGCTATTGCCGTAAACGGAATGAGTTTTAAAGCGCGTGACGGCATTAATTCCAATAGTGCGTTGCTTGCCGATATTGCACCAAACGAACTTGAAGGTGACGATATTTTGGCGGGAATCTTGCTTCAAAGGCAGATTGAAAAACGCGCTTATGATTTAGGAAACGGCAAAGTGCCGACTGAGACTGTCGGTAAACTTTTAGGTGTACCGTGTGACGAAAAAAACGTTACACCAACCGTAAAACCCAACACGATAGATGCCGATATTTACGACGTATTACCCAAAGATATTGCCGATTCGCTTGTTTTGGGAATTAAGGTTTTCGGGCAAAAAATCAAAGGCTTTGATGCGCCGAACGCCGTACTTACCTTCCCCGAAACGCGTTCATCTTCGCCTGTCAGGATATTGCGTGATGAACATGGTCACAGTTTAAGCCATAAAGGCATTTTCCCATCGGGCGAGGGTGCGGGATACGCAGGCGGAATTATGTCTGCCGCGGTTGACGGAATTAAAACGGCAGAAAATGTTATAGAATTTTTGAAAGCAGATTAATAGCGTTATTTTCCCTACTTATAAGTTCTATTTCGGTTTTATATTCTTCCGTTTTTTTACCGCCCTCTTTTACGGGTATAAATACCGCTTTTTCTTCTGTTTTTACATCGTTTATACACACGCCGCACATCAGGGCGGCTATTTTTTTATA
>JAFPBM010000061.1 GCA_017424125.1 Clostridia bacterium
AAACTGCGCGACCAAGTGGGAGTATATTTTATAAACGCGCGGGCAAACGGTTTTCCGCTTTTGTTGGCATAGCCGATTGCGTGTGGCGTTCCCGAATCGGGCACACCGCCTACGTAATCAACCTCCTCTGCGTTTTTGAGAAGGCTATCGTTTTCTGCCATTATTTCGCCGTTGCGATAGCGCATTATTTCAACGTTAACACCCTCATAAGTCGACGTCGGGTAACCGTAATAACTCCAAAGGAATGAACACATTTTCATTTCCTTACCCGCTTCGCCTATTGTTTTAACCTCGTCGGCTGTGATTTCTACTATTTCGGCGGGACCTAACTCCTTATAATCCTCATAATCGAGTTTTTGATACGCAAAGGATTCAAAGGAAACACAGAATCCGTCCTCACCTTTTCCTATGAGAACGGGTAGTCTGCCAACGCGGTCACGCGCGGCTATGAGTGTTCCGCCGTCCTTTAATATCAACAACGATACGGTACCGTCAACAACCTCTTGCGCGAAACGTATTCCCTCTACAAAATTAGATTTATGATTTATGAGTGCGGCTATAAGTTCCGTTGAATTAACGTGTCCGCCCGTCATTGCGTTAAAATGCACGCCAACAGTTGACAAGTGTTCTTCTATCAACTGTTTTGCATTGTTTATAACACCGACAAAGGCTATGGCATAGGTTCCAAGGTGAGAATTGATAAGAAGCGGTTGCGGGTCATAATCACTTATGCAACCGATAGCACTGTTGCCGCTCATCTCGTCAAACACCTTCTCGAACTTTGTTCTGAAAGGTGAATTCTCTATGTTGTGTATATCACGCTGAAGACCGATTTCTTCGTTAAATGCCGCCATTCCCGCACGGCGAGTGCCTAAATGCGAATGGTAGTCTGTTCCAAAGAAAACGTCCCCTATACAATCGTGTTTGCCGACTGCTCCGAAAAAAGCGCCCATTTTTTACTCCTTTAATATCGTGCTTTTTATTTGAAGAAAAGTTCAGATAATGTCATCGGGTCGATATATTCGCCGTCCTTATATACGCGCATATTGCCCGATGCGATTTCGTCTATTAACATAACATTGCCGTCTTTGTCATAGCCGAACTCAAACTTAATATCATAAAGTACAAGGCCTTTTTCAGCCAAATCGTCTGCAACGATTTTGGTGATTTTCTGTGTCATTTCCTTAACATCTTCATACTGTTTATCAGACATAACACCGAGTGCTACAAGAGCATCCTTTGTAACAAGCGGGTCGCCCTTTGCGTCATCCTTGAAGGTCATTTCAACGTATGCGGGAAGGTCTGCGCCGCTTTCGATATAATCACCGTAACGGCGAATGAAACTACCAACAGCCTTATATCTGCAGATAACCTCAAGTCCTTTACCGAAAACCTTTGCGGGTAATACTTCCATTGTTGTATCGGCAAGGTTTGCGTTTATATAGTGTGTTTTGATACCTGCGGCATTAACCTTTTCAAAGAAATAGATTGACATACGAAGGTTAACGTCGCCAACGCCGTCAATTGTAAGACCTACTGCGTTCTCGCCCGGGTCAAAAACACCGTCTTTGCCTGTGCAGTCATCCTTGAACTTCAAAAGGCAGTTGCCGTTTTCAAGCATAAATACGTCCTTTGTTTTTCCTGTGTAAATGAGTTTCTTTTCCATTTTTATATCTCCCTTTTAATTATAATTTTTCCATTACGTTTTTATCTTTTTCCAATACTTTTGCGGCGTCCGACGCACGTTTAGCATCAAGTTTTGCGGCAAGTTCTTTATCCTCTACCGCTATAATCTGTGCCGCCAAAAGTGCGGCGTTACCACCGCCGTTCACAGCAACCGTTGCAACGGGAATACCTGTCGGCATCTGCACGGTTGAAAGAAGTGCGTCAAGTCCGTCAAGATTTGATGAACTGCAAGGAATACCAATTACGGGTAAGGTTGTGTTAGCAGCAATGGCGCCTGCAAGGTGGGCTGCCATTCCGGCGGCAGCAATTATTGCGCCAAATCCATTCTCACGCGCGGAAAGTGCAAACTGACGTGCTTCTTCGGGTGTTCTGTGTGCGGAATAGATATGCACCTCAAACGGAATATCGAGTGATTTTAACATATCTGTGGCTTTTCTTATGATGGGCAAATCGCTATCGCTGCCCATTACAATTCCTACTTTTTTCATTTTTATATACCCCCTATCAAAAACAAAAAGGCACACTTAACCTGATTACAGTTAAATGTGCCCAGACGGTCGGCTTAAAAAGGGATAAACCCTATACATTTCTTGCTTCGTTGTGGTGCTCCACTCAAGCAAACACGAATAATCCAAGCCTGATTTTATCGGGCGGATTTTCGCCTTCGCATTGTTAAAATACTCGTTAATCCGGCAAGGATTAACTGCGTTTTCTGCCGCGCGCAATCAAAAATCCGCTCCTATAAAATTCTATGACCGAGAACGCGCAGAATTTTGAGAGATTTTTGGTGTGGCGGAGCTTGTAAGGCTTTCGCCTACAAGCGACAACAAAACAAAAATAGCCTAAATTCTGCCGCTATCGGCAGGTTTGGATTATTCATGTTTGCTTGTTCCGTCAGTCACAAGAAATGGTATTACTTTTACAGCCTATATTTTATCATACACTATAAGTTGTGTCAAGGCACTAACCGTATTTTTGTATTATTAGATAATTATTTGTCGAAAATACTTTTGTTTTTGTTTATCCTCTACTTGCCCGCTTGTGTTTCGCAGTAAAGGCAACGGTAAATCTTGTTTTCTTCGTCGGTAAGACGGAAAATATGGTCAAGTTCCTGTTCGACCGAAGTGATGCATCTTGGGTTTTTGCACTTTATAACGTTTACCAGTTGTTTGGGCATTTCGATTTGCTTTTTCTCTATAATTTCGCCGTTTTTGATGATATTAACCGTTATACCCGGATTAACGTAACCGATTACGTCAAAGTTGATATCAATATCGGCATCAATCTTAATAATATCTTTTTTGCCCAACTTTTTACTGCCGACGTTTTTTATGAGTGCAACCGAACAATCAAGTTCGTCAAGGTTTAAAAGGTCGAAAAGGCGCATTCCTCTGCCCGCAGTTATATGGTCTATTACAAATCCGTTATTTATAGAGTCAATGTTCATATTCTGCCAGCCTCCTTCAACAGTTTGAGAATAAGCGCCATACGGACGTATTTGCCGTTAAGCACCTGCTTGAAATAGCAAGCGCGTGGGTCACTATCAATGCTCACGCTGATTTCGTTAACACGCGGTAGCGGGTGCATAATTGAAAGGTCTTTTTTTGCGTTTGTGAGTTTTTTAGGTTCAAGCACGTAACTGTCTTTGAGTCTTAAATAATCCTCTTCGTTGAAGAAACGCTCACGCTGAACACGGGTCATATAGAGTATATCAAGTTCGGGGATTGCATCCTCGAGGCTTGTGGTTTGTGTATAGGGTATGCCGTTTTTGAGAAGAACGTCCTTTTTAACGTAACTTGGAAGTTTAAGTTCTTCGGGCGATATGAGCACAACCCTTATGCCGCTATAACGCGAAAGTGCGTTTATAAGCGAATGTACTGTTCTGCCGAACTTTAAGTCGCCGCAAAAACCGACGGTTAAATTATTAAATCCGCCTTTTTCGCGATAGATTGTGAGCAAATCTGCCAAGGTTTGCGTCGGATGGTTATGTCCGCCGTCACCCGCGTTGATTACGGGGATTGTAGCGTTCTGCGCTGCTACAAACGGTGCGCCCTCTTTGGGGTGGCGCATTGCAATGATATCGGCATAGCAACTGATGGTTTTTGCGGTATCGGCTACGCTTTCTCCCTTTGACGCGGAGGAACTGTTAGCCTCTGAAAAACCGATTACGTTGCCGCCGAGTTCGTACATTGCCGCCTCAAAACTGAGTCTTGTTCTGGTTGACGGTTCAAAAAACAAAGTTGCAAGTTTTTTGCCTTTGCAGATTTCTCCGTATTTTTGCGGGTTATCGATAATATCATTTGCTACGGTTAAAAGTTCTTCTATCTCTTCCACCGAAAAGTCTAAAATATCAATCAAACTACGCATATTTTACACCGCCGCACCGTTTATTTTGAGATAATTTTCTATTCTTTCTACGTTTTCGCGATTTTTGTCGTCCTCTTTAAGATATTCGATAATATCATAAACGTCGACAACCGAATACACAGGGAAACCAAATTCCTCTCCGACCTCTGCCATTGCAGATTTCTCGGTTTTACCCTTTTCCTTACGGTCAACCATAACGAAGGTTGCCACAACCTTTGCATCCTCTAAAGATGAAAGAATTTCCATACTCTCTCTTATTGCGGTGCCTGCGGTTATAACGTCCTCAACGATTACGATTTCTTCACCCGCTTTGGGTTTATAGCCGACAAACACGCCGCCTTCGCCATGGTCTTTTTCCTCTTTTCTATTAAAGAAGAAGGGAACGTCAAGTCCGTTTTCGCTCAAAGCACAGGAAACCGAAACGGCAATCGGAATACCTTTATATGCCGGTCCGTAGAGTACGGTTTTTTTGTTGCCGATTTTCTCTGCGTATGCTTTTGCATAAAACTGACCGAGTTTTCTTATCTGGTCGCCCGTTTTAATATCGCCTGCATTAATGAAATAGGGGATTTTTCTTCCCGATTTTGCGGTAAAATCACCGAATTTCAAAACGCCCGCTTCTTCCAAAAATTCTATAAATTCTCTTTTATAACTTTCCATCTTCCCTACTCCTTAATCTACAAACTCGTTTACGCAACGCTCGTACGCGGCAACGGGGTCTTCTGCTGCGGTAATCGGTCTGCCTACAACAATATAGTCGCTGCCGATTTTCTTAGCGTCTTCGGGTGTCATAACACGTTTTTGGTCGCCCATATCACCGTCTGCAAAACGCACGCCCGGTGTTACGGTCAGGAACTCTTTACCGCAGGTGCTATGGACCTTTTCCGCCTCAAGCGGTGAGCAAACAACGCCGTCGAGTCCCGCTTTCTTTGCGCGGGAAGCGTAGTGCATTACAACCTTGTCAATCGGCTCTTTTATAAGCAGGTCGTTTTCCATTGCCTCCTGGTCGGTTGAAGTAAGTTGTGTTACGGCAATAAGCAGCGGACGTGTGCCGTCTTCACGGGTGAGTCCCTCGATAGCCGCTTCCATCATACGCACGGTACCCGCGGCGTGAAGGTTACATACGTCAACGTCTAAATTAGACAACACGCTCATCGCTTTTTTTACCGTATTAGGAATATCGTGTAATTTCAAATCAAGGAATATTTTGTGTCCGCGTGATTTGATTTCGCGCACAATCCCAGGTCCTTCTGCATAGAAAAGTTCCATTCCGATTTTTACAAAAGGTTTTCTGCCTGTAAATTTATCTAAAAAGCATAGTGTATCCTCTTTGCTTTTGAAATCACAGGCTATGATTACGTCCTTACCCATTATCTTGCTCCCCCTATTATATCTTTTAGATTATCAATTTTATATTTTTCCATTACGCGCGGCAGGTCTTCTATAATATCTCTGCAAGCGTAGGGTGATATTAAGTTGGCGGCGCCAACCTCTACCGCTGTGGCACCCGCTAACATCATTTCAATTACGTCCTCTGCCGTTGTAACACCGCCCATACCGATTACGGGCACCTTAACAGCCGATGCAACCTGATACACCATACGTACTGCCACGGGGAATATTGCGCTACCCGAGAAACCGCCCATTTTATTGGCAATTACGGGACGCCTTTTCGCTAAATCAATACGCATACCGAGCAGAGTGTTTATAAGGCTTATGCCGTCTGCGCCCGCGTCTTCACATGCTTTTGCAATTTCGACAATATCGGTTACGTTGGGTGAAAGTTTAAGTATTACGGGTTTAGTCGTAACCTTTTTAACTGCGCGGGTAACCTCTGCCGCCGCGGCGGCGCTTGTGCCGAAACTCATTCCTCCGCCGTGAACGTTTGGACAACTAACGTTTAC
>JAFPBM010000062.1 GCA_017424125.1 Clostridia bacterium
GAAAGGTCGGGTTTTTTTATAACATAATATAAAGCAGTGCTAAAATGAGGAGTTCGTCGTTTGATTCCCCGATTAACAGTAACATTAAAGCCAAAATCAAAATTCGGTCTGAATCCATATTCATATTTCCGAAATTAAGCATTCTCAAAAGGTCTAATCCGTTTGAGCGCTTGTTTTGCTGCGGTTTTTGTGGCGCCTTAACCTCTTGTGGTTTTTCTTCGTTTCTCAACGTTACGAAATTTGGGGCAGGGGGCATTTTGCCTGTGATTTCATCACTGCGTTTCTGCATCTCACGCATACGGGTTTCCGCCTCTTTTTGTAAGCGCAAAAATTCTTCTCTGCTCATATTGCTCATCAGAACAAATCACTTTCCTTTATAAGCGGTAAAAGCCGCGCCAGTTTTAAAAGTTTAACCGCCTTGTCAACCCGCTGCCCCTTATCTGCGCTAAGATGCGGCTTTAGTGCGAGAAGTAAACCTTGGCGGTTATCGGTTTTTTGTTCGCCCAAAAGTTTTGCCGCCTTCATCAAGATTTGTGTTTCACCTGTGGACACAGGCGCCTCCTCTGTTTTTTCTTCGCCGCCGAAAAGCGACTCTGCCATAGCGCTGACTTTTGCCATCATTTCGGGGTTTCCGAGCAGTTGTTCTATTTTTTCTCCAAGGTTATCGTTTTCCATCTTTATTCAGCGCCTTCATTATTTGCTGTGCGTGTGGCGAGGACATAATTTGCTGTAGTTTCACCTTGTCGGAAAGCACTTCTTTAAGTTCTTTTGCCTGTTCGGGACTAAGTGCCGACATTACTCCGTTCATATCCTTTTTTGCCATCGCATCGCTTAAATTTTTGTTCCCCATCAAATCTTTTATGGCGGACAAAAGTTTTTGTTTATCAAAATCTTTTTCCATTGCAAACACCCCCGTTTTTATATATACTATTTATATGATAATTTTTTGTGAGGTAGAATATGAGAATTTTGGTACTGTCCGACAGCCACGGCAGAGCGTCACGACTTGAAGAAATAATAGAAGCGCAAAGTACCGCAAAACACGTTTTCTTTTTGGGCGACGTGTTAAAAGACGCAGAATATTTGGAAGAACTTTATCCCGACCGCACCTTTTATAAAGTCAGCGGCAACTGCGATTTTTACTGTGACGTACCGTCGCACAAAAGCGTAACAATTGCGGGCAAAAAAATATTTTACACCCACGGACACGAGTACGGCGTAAAATCTTCTTATTCGCATCTTTTATCCTATGCTAAGGCACTGTCTGCAGATATTGTCCTTTACGGTCACACACATATACCCAATATAAGATATGAAGACGGCGTGTACCTTGTTAACCCAGGTTCGGTTGGTAGGGGACGTGAAAACGGCGATACTTACGCCTATATTGATATTGTAGATGGCGGTGTTTTTGCCGCAACCGTCAAAATATAACAAAATTCTTGCGCCCCGCGCAACCGTTATGTTATAATGTTTTCAAGACAAAAAGGGGGATGTTTAATATGAAAAATTGTGTATCTATAGTTTTAGCATTACTTTTTATATGCCTTTCATTTACGGGTTGCGGTAAACGGGAAACGGGTGCGGCAAGGGACGAAAAAACCGACGTTTCTTCAAGTTCTTCTATAGAAACTTCTTCGGTTGTAAGCGTACCCGAAGAACCTGCCCCCGCAGGACTTGATGCAAACTTTTCTATCCTTTTACTTGCAAACCCTGATAACCCCTTGCCAAAGGACTATGACTCGACCAATCCTCTTTTAGAACTTCCCGCAAAATATTTAAACGGCGAACTCAAACAGGTCGACGCCGAAATATATCCTTATTTGATGGCTTTGTTGGACGCGGCTTGGGCAGACGGAATAGAACTTTATGTACGTTCGCCCTACCGTTCGTACGCCACACAGGAAATGCTTTTTAAAAACAAAATTGACCGCGTAATAAAAGCGGGAACACCCGCCGACCAGGCAGAAGCGGAGGCCGCAAAGGTTGTTGCACGACCCGGAACGAGCGAACACCAAACAGGATTGGCAGTTGACTTTAACACCACAACCAACGCTTTTGAAACTATGCCGCAGTATAAATGGCTTAAAGAAAATGCCGAAGATTACGGTTTTATAATGCGTTATCCGTCTGATAAAGAGGATATTACAAAAATTGTGTACGAACCTTGGCATTGGCGCTTTGTCGGCATAAAGGTTGCAAGAGAGATGAACTTTCTCGGCGTAACACTTGAAGAATATCTTGACAGATAAAGAAAGAGTCCACTTTTGTGGACTCTTTCTTTATCTATATCTTGTATGGCTGCCGCGTCTTCTGCGGCGTTTTTTTCTGCCTCTGTTCATAAGTGCAACGGCGGCGATAAATCCTACCAACGCTAAAACAAATATAAGCAAAATAATCTTAAACGCGGTTGATGTAAAGGCATTTTTAATCGTACGGGTTATAAGCAGTACCCAGTTTGCATCACGCGAATCGGCGGCAACGAGGTTAACAGTACCCAGCGTTTCACCCGCATAGACAATATCGGCGGTGCCGAGTTTTTCTCCCTTCTTTATCGGCGCGTCAAACACCTCTTTATCGGGGTTCGGTTTGATTTGAACGGTGGAAGAATCTGCATCTTTTGGAAGCACTGCAGAAAGTCCGCCCTCTATCTTCATCGTAACGTAATCGTGGTCCCAACACAGCGCCACCTTTGCCTCGGCAACCGGTGTGTCGGTATCAACAACCGTTTTATATTCAAAATTATTAAACGCCCATTCGTAAAGTTGTTTTGTTTCCTTAAATTCGTTATAATTTCTCGTATTTGTTTCTTGCGGACAGTTCATAATAACACAAATATAACTGTGACCGTTTTTGGTTGCTGTCGAAATAAGACAACGTCCCGCCGCGTCGGTAAAGCCCGTTTTAACGCCCTTTGCGTAGCGATAGTAAAGACTTTGCGGGGCACCGCTATATAGGTCTTGCATATAGATTGTGGTAACAAGCGTCTTGGCAGGGCTTTTATTGGTTGCGGGCATTTGGTAACGCTTTTGTGAAACTGCCTCTTTAAACACTTCTTTACTGAGCGCATGTTTTGTAAGCAGATACATATCCTGTACCGTTGTATAATGCTCGTCATCGTGCAGACCGTGAGGATTGGCGAAATGCGTATTTTTCATGCCGAGTTCTTCAGCGCGTGCGTTCATTATGTTAACAAAACCCGAAACGTCGCCGCCAAAATGTTCTGCAACGGCAACAGCGCAATCGTTTGCCGAGGGAAGCATAAGATAATATACTGCCTGTAGTGCAGTAATCTGTTCGCCCTCTTTCAGTCCGCCGCTTGACGCACCTGTGCCGAGGATTGATTTTACCGCGTTTTCGCTTACCGTTATAATCTCTGTATTAAGGTCTGCCGATTTTTCAATAACCAGCAGCGCAGTCATTATTTTCGTAAGCGACGCGGGATACATTTTTTTATCGGTATTGCGGGAGAAAAGCACGTCGCCCGTATCTAAAGATGCAAGTAAAACGCCCTTTGCCGTAACCTCAAATCCCGAAATCTGATATGCACTCGCACCAACCGAAAAAGCCGACACAAAAAGTGCAATACTTAAAATAATTACCAGTAACGTTTTTTTCATTTTAATCTTCCTCGACTTGTAATATATCCTATTATATAGTATAATGTGTTAAAAGAAAAGTATTTTAATTTATTTTTAATATTTTAGGTGATTTTATGTATTATCTTACAGGCGATATGCACGGGGACGAATCCCGCATATACGATAAAGAATGGTACAAGTTAAAAGCGGGTGACACCCTTATCGTGTTGGGCGATTTCGGCTTTTTGTGGGACGGAAGCGAACGAGAAAAACAGGCGATTAAGTTCCTCTCAACCCGCAAATTTACCATAGTCTTTTTGGACGGCACTCACGAAAATTTTGATATGCTCAATTCCTGCCGCGTAACGCGTTGGAAGGGTGGCAAGGTTCACCGCATAGGTCCAAATCTTTATCATTTGATGCGCGGTCAGGTATTTAATCTTGACGGTTGCCGTGTTTTCACAATGGGCGGCGGTGAAAGTGAAGATATTGATTTGCGTAAGGATAAAAGTTGGTGGCGCCACGAACTTCCATCCCCACAAGAACTTGCCGAGGGTGCAAAAGCACTTGACGAGAACGAACTTTGCGTTGACTACATACTAACCCACGAACCGCCCTCTCTTATAAAAAGCGCAATGCTTCTCCGAAAAGGAAAAGCCGACCAGGTTAACAAACTCGGCGGTTATTTTACCGAGATTGACAAGAGTTGCACCTTCCGCCATTGGTATTTCGGCAGTATGCACGAGGACCGAACGGTCACCCCGCGCCACACCTGCGTATTTAATAAAATTATTCCGCTTGACACAACACCCTTTAAGCCGTCAAGTGAAAAGCACGCAGAAGAACAGGAATATGTGTTTAACTAAAAAAGGCACACCTTTTTGGTGTGTCTTTTTTGGCGCTTTTCGATACTTTATCAAAATATAAAAGTAGCAGGAACACAAAACGATGTTCCTACTATTTTGGCGCGTTGAAGAAGATTCGCTCGTAAA
>JAFPBM010000063.1 GCA_017424125.1 Clostridia bacterium
TGAAACAGGAACTCACAGGCGAACTTATAGAATATAAAATTTGTCGCGAAATGGCAGAAAAACTATCGCAAATGACCGACGGTTTCAAAACGTTCACAAGGGCGCAAGAGCAACTTGAATTTGATAACACCTATGACCTTGTGCACGAAGCGGATATTCTTTATAGCGCATATATGTCGGCAGCGGGCAGGGGAATGAGAAAGTTGCCGCCACCCGCAACGGCATTTACAAAAATCGTTGCCAAAAAGATTGTTGCCGTTTCGACAAAAATCGTCTTTGTAATGCGGCGTCTTGTGCGCGGTGGCAAACAAAAAATATCCACACTCTTTTCTTCCTGCGAAAGCCGTTCGGAACTCGTAGCAACCTTCCTTGCCGTGCTTGAACTTTGCAAGGCAAACAGGATAGAGATTAATACGGACAAGCCCGATGCAGAGATTACGATAAGGAGAGAACATAATGAACATAAATGAAATGGTCCCCGCGCTTGAGGCAGTACTCTTTTCGGGCGGCGAACCGACAAGCATAGTACAATTATCAAAAGCGCTCGAATCCGAGCCTGAAGATATCGAAAAAGCGGCAGAATTACTTAAAAAACGCCTCATAGATAGCGGTAGCGGTATACAACTTCTCCGTCTTGATAACGCATATCAGTTAGCAACAAGGAAAGAATATGAAGAGCAGATAAAAACTGCCTTTGATATGCGCCGTCGTGCCCCGCTTTCCCAAGCCGCACTTGAGGTTTTGGCGGTTATCGCATACAATCAACCCGTCACAAAATCATTTGTTGAGCAGGTGCGCGGTGTTGACTGTTCGGGCGTAATCAGCACACTTGTTGAAAAAAATCTTATAGAAGAATGCGGCAGACTTGAACTTCCCGGAAGACCGCTTTTATACGGCACAACCAAAAACTTCTTGCGTTGTTTCTCGGTTTCGTCACTTTCGGAACTACCCAAATTACCCGGCAAAGAAAACGAAACAGCGGTTGACCTTGGTGAACAACTGATGGTTTCCGAAGTTGCAGAAATGGAACCGCTAGAGGTAGAAGAGTAAATAAATGATAGTGCTTTATATTGCTGCAATACTTGTGGCACTGATGCTTATCTTGATTTTTATGCCCGTGTCGCTGGTACTCGATTATAATGAAGAGTTCGGGTTTTCGGTACGCGTTTTCGGCATAAAGGTGGCACCCCGCAAGGAAAAGAAAAAAGCGATTAAAAAAACGGAAGATAAGCCTAAAAAGACTTCGCTTAAAAATCGTATAAAGCGTGACGGAATCTCTGAAACACTTAAAAAAGGCGCAGAGTTTTTAAAGGGCGCACTAACGCGTGTTAAAAAACTTTTGCCGCATATAAAGGTGCGCGATTTGCGTATAAAAATATCGGTTTCGGGTAATGACGCCGCCTTGACGGCAATAGAATACGGAGCCGTTTGCGCCGCCTTTTATCCCTTTTTGAGTTGGCTTTGTTCGGTTCTTAATATAAAAGCAAAACAGATAGACGTTATATCGTCTTTTGAAAATAACGAGTCGTACGTACATTTCCATACAAAGTTATGTTCGTCTGCAATATGGCTTTTTATAGCGGCGTACGGTGTTTACAAGGAATATACAAAACTAACGGAGGAACAAAGTAATGAGCGAAAATAACATTAAAGCAATAATAGACGTAACAATGGAAAAATTGCGCGCTATGGTAGATTCCGATACCGTTCTCGGCACACCCGTAACGGTAGGAGATACTGCGGTTATTCCCGTGTCAAAAGTGGCTTTCGGTCTTGCAACGGGCGGCTCGGATTTTCCCTCTAAAACCGATAAACAGGTCTTCGGTGGCGGCGGTGGCGCAGGTGTTTCCATAAACCCTATGGGTGTTTTGGTAATATCGGGCGGCAACGTTAAATTTGTTCCCATAAACAACGAAATCACGTCGATTGACCGCCTTTTACAAGCGGCGCCCGAAATTCTTGATAAAATCAAGGGTATGACGGGGAAACACGAGCCAACAGTTTACTAATAGTAATATAAATACTTTACGGCAAATATCTTTTCATAGGGTGATACTATGAAAAGATTTTGTTGTGTTTTATTAAGTTTAATTTTAATTTGTTTCGCTTCTCCTCGCGCCAAGGCGCTTTCGGTTTCTGCCAAAAGCGCGGTGCTTATAAACGGCACAACGGGCGAAATTTTGTGGGCAAAAAACAGTAAAGAGCGTCTTCCAATGGCAAGTACAACCAAAATTATGACGTCGCTTTTGCTCTGTGAAACGGGTGATTTAGAAACAAAACTCGTCACCACAAAAGAAATGGTAACGGTCGAGGGCTCATCAATGGGACTTCTCGCGGGGGATACCGTAACGTATAGGGATTTGCTTTACGGAATGATGCTCGCGTCAGGTAACGATGCGGCAAATACAGTGGCAATCGCCCTTGGCGGTACAGTTTCCGATTTCGTCAAACAAATGAACGAAAAGGCGGCACAAATCGGGCTTGAAAACACAAGTTTTAAAACCCCGTCGGGACTCGATGCTAAGGGGCATTATTCGACGGCAGAGGATATGGCACGTTTGGCGCGCTATGCCCTTAAAAATGAAGAATTTGCAAAAGCGGCGGCTTCGGACTATGCCAAACTTTGTTATGGCAATCCGCCGTATAACCGCACCTTAAAAAATCACAATAAACTCTTGTTTCAGTACGACGGCGCAATAGGTGTGAAAACAGGGTTCACCAAAAAATCGGGCAGATGTCTTGTGTCGGCGGCACGGCGCGGCAATAAATATTTAATTGCCGTAACGCTTTCGGCGCCAAACGATTGGCAAGACCACAAAAATATGCTTGATTACGGTTTTTCAAGCCTTATTGATAAACAGTCACCCACACCGCAAATGCCTCCCGTATACGTCGTTGGCGGCAAACGCGAAATCGTAGACGTTACAACTGCCACTCAAAACTTTGCACTGACCGAGGAAGAGTGGGAATCGTTAACCTATAAAATATATCTGCCTCAGTTCACCTATGCTCCCGTTTCGTTGGGTGATAAGTTGGGAAGGGCAGAGTACATAGTAAACGGCGAGGTTATTATGTCTTCAGATATAGTAGCGCTACACTCGTCTACCGAAAACAACGATGAAAATATTTTTTCTATAATAATACAATATTATAAAATGCTTTTGAAAGCGATGGTATAAAATGAAGGATAATAAAATCAGATTGCAAAAAGCCCTGTCCGAAAGCGGCACTTGTTCGCGCCGCAAGGCAGAGGAACTAATAGCCGAGGGCAGAGTGCGCGTTAACGGTCGTATAGCACAAATTGGCGATAAAGTCGACCCTGTGCGTGATAAAATCGTGGTAAGCGGAAAACGCGTTATAGCCGTTAAAGAAAAGGTTTATATAATGCTACATAAACCGCGCGGATTTGTCACAACAATGAATGACGAACAAGACCGCAAATGTGTAGCATCTCTTGTAGAGGACGTCGGCACCCGTGTTTTCCCCGTTGGCAGACTTGACCGCAATTCCGAAGGTTTGCTTATTATGACCAACGACGGAAACTTTGCAAACAAACTTACACACCCATCAAGCCACGTAAACAAAACCTACCGCGTTACCGTAAACGGCGAGGTGGATGACGAGATGGTTAACCGCCTTGCAACAGGCATAATGCTTGACGGCAAAATGACTCTCCCTTGCGACGTTTTCGTTATCGACCGCAAGGCAGACAGAACGGTTATGATTTTTACAATACACGAGGGCAGAAACAGACAAATCCGCCGTATGTGTGAGGCTGTCGGCCTTTCGGTTATACGCTTAAAACGCACCGAAATAGCGGGTGTAAAACTCGGTATGTTACCGCAGGGTAAGTGGCGCCCGCTTAACGAAAGGGAAATGCGCCACCTAACGGGAATTTCGTCAAGTAAAGGTGTAATAAATGATTAAAGTACAAATTGCAGAAGATAAAATTTTATCAGAAAAACTTTGCAAAGAATCGGGCTTCACGTTAACGGATACCCGCTTTGTTATGGTAGCAGAGGACAAGGGCGAAATTCTTGCATATTCGGTATTCACTATTGATAAAAACATAATGACACTTGAATATCTTTGCCCCGAACAAGATGCGCTTATGGCAGATGCAATCATAAGAAGCACGTTACACATAGCCGCAACAAGAGGACTTACAGAGGTCTTTTACGGCGAAAAATGCAGTGAAAAATTGCTATTACTTTTAAGATTTATAAAAGATAAGGAAACAAAAACGCTCGACGTTTCAAGGCTTTTCGAGGATTCGTGTAGCGGTTGCAAATAAAATACTTGCAATTTTTGTAAAGTTGTGATATTATTGTTTGGCTAATGAAAATAA